>CANOPV010000102.1 GCA_947568605.1 uncultured Clostridium sp. | reverse complement strand
GTAATGATAACTAATACTAACTAACATCTAATATTAAGTAGCACGGAAAACTGATAGTCGCCCCTACAAACTCTACTATTTAAATTATCTACAAATATATAAATTAAATAAAATTAAAAACATTTTGCATAGAATTTCCAAAAATGTAAACACTAATTTCAAAAACAAAACGAGGAGTGAAAGTTTTGAAATTAGGCAATACATTAAATATAAAAGGAGCAGTCTTAGACAAATACCAACTAGAAAACTATTTAGAAAAACTAGCATCAGACCATACCTTACAAGATAAATCAGAAAAAAAAACATATCCAATACCAAGAGTAGAAGAAAACTTTAAATTCATAACAAAAACCTACGACCTACTAAACCAACACCTAAAACTTGGAATAAACATACACCCAGCAGGAGAATGGTTATTAGACAACTACTATATAATAGAAGAAACAGTAAAAGAAATAATACAAGACTTGCCACTAAAAAAATATATAAACTTTTTAGGAATATCAAGTGGCACATATAAAGGATATGCAAGAATATATGTCTTAGCCAGTGAAATAGTAGCATATACAGACGGAAAAATAGACAGTAACAATCTAAGTAACCTATTAAAAGCATATCAAAAAAAGAAAACACTTAATATGGAAGAAATATGGAATATTAATGTGTTTTTTAAAATTGCAATAATAGAAAACATTAGAAACGTCTGTGAAAAAATGTACTCATCACAAATACAAAAATACAAAGTAGAAAGCATATTAGAAAGACTAATAGAAAATAAACAAAAAGAACAAAGAAAATTCTTAAACCTACCAATACCAGAAAACAATGTATATTTAGAAGAATCAAAATACCCATTTATAGAATATATGGCATTCAGGCTAAAAAAATATGGAAAAAAAGCAAACATATATATAGACATACTAGAAGAACAAGTAGAAAAGATAGGAACAAGCATATCAGAAGTAATAAAAAAAGAACACTTTGATATAGCAATAAAAAAAGTATCTATTGGAAACTGTATAAAAAGCATACAAGACTTACAAAGAATAAACTTTTTAGAAATATTTGAAAACATAAACGGAGTAGAAGAAATACTAAAAAAAGACCCATTAAACATATACGAAAAAATGGACTTCAAAACCAAAGAATACTATCGAAACGAAATAAAAGAAATATCTAAAAAAACAAAAATATCAGAAATATATATAGCAAAAAAAGTACTAGAACTAGCACAAAATGCAAAAGAAAAAGAAGATAAAAATACAAAAAAAGCACATATAGGATATTATCTAATATCACACGGAAAAAAAGAACTAATGCAAAAACTACAAACAAATATGTTAAAAAAACAAGAAGAAAAATCACCAAAATACATTTTATCAATATACTTAATATCTATGATTTTATCAATAATACTAGAATACACAATATATATAAAATCTAAAAGTATGATAATAACAGTAATTTCCACATTACTTTTATTCATACCAATTACAGAAATCGTAATACAAGTAATACAATATATATTAAGTAAAATAGTAAAACCAAAATTAATACCAAAACTAGACTTATCAAACGGAGTACCAGAAGAATATAGAACAATAGTAGTAATACCAACAATAGTAAAAGATGTAGAAAAAGTAAAAGAACTATTTTCAAAACTAGAAGTATATTATCTTGCAAATAAAAGTGAAAATATATATTTTGTTCTACTTGCAGACTGTACAAATTCAGATAAACAAAGTGAAATTTATGATAGACAAATAATAGAAATAGGAAAAGAAGAAGTAAAAAAACTAAACGAAAAATATCCAAATAAAAATTTAGGAAAATTCCAATTTATATATAGAAAAAGAACGTGGTGCCCATCTGAAAATTCATATTTAGGTTGGGAAAGAAAAAGAGGTTTACTTACACAATTTAATGAATATATAGTAAAAAATATAAATAATAAAACACAAAACAAGAAAAACAAAAACAATGATGAGCCATTTCTTGCAAACACCATAAAAGATTATTTAGAAAATAATGAAAATGAAGAAATACAAAAAATAAAATATATAATAACACTAGATGCAGACACAGACCTAATATTAAACTCAGGAATAGAACTAATAGGAGCAATGGCACACATATTAAATAAACCAATATTAAACGAACAAAAAACACTTGTTATAGATGGATATGGAATAATGCAACCACGAGTAGGAGTAAACCTAAATGCAAGTAAAAAAAGCCTATTTTCAGAAATATTTGCAGGAAATGGAGGAACAGACTCATACACAAACGCAATATCAGACACATATCAAGACAACTTTGATGAAGGAATATACACAGGAAAAGGAATATACGATTTAGAAATATTTGAAAAAGTCTTAAACAAAGCAATACCAGAAAATACAGTTTTAAGCCACGACCTATTAGAAGGAAGTTATTTAAGATGTGGACTTGTATCAGACATATTATTAATGGATGGGTACCCATATAAATATAATGCATTTATGACAAGGCTTAGCCGTTGGATTCGTGGAGACTGGCAAATATTACAGTGGTTAGGAAATACAGTAAAAAACAAAAATGAAGAAAAAGTAGAAAACCCATTAAATATCTTATCAAAATTTAAAATACTAGACAATTTAAGAAGAAGCCTATTAGAAATAAGTGTAATACTAGCCTTTTTATTAGTCAGTATATTAAATATCAAGAAAAAAGGAATAATATTAACAACACTATTTTTAAGTATACTAATGCCAACAATATTAGACCTATTAAACGCAATAATATTTAGAAAAGACGGAACAAAAAAGCAGAAAAAATTTGATAATAAAATAGGAATAATATGGGCAAGCATATTAAGAGGAATAATATCAATAATAGTACTACCATTTAAAGCGTATATCTCATTACAAGCAATAATAAAAACAATATATAGAATGACATCATCAAATGAACATTTATTAGAATGGACAACAGCAGAAGAAGCGGAAAAAACATCAAAAACAGATTTAAAAACATATATAAAATATATGATAATAGAAGTAATAATAGGAATAATAACATTATTTTTATCATACAAAACACCGTGGATATTCATATTATCAATATTATGGATAACATCTCCTTATGTAATGTACTATATAAGTAAAGAAAATAAAAAACAATTAGAAAACATCTCTAATAGCGATAAAGACTATATTTTAGAACTAGGGAAAAACACTTGGAACTATTTTAAAACATATATAAACAAAGAAAATAACTTCTTACCACCAGACAATTATCAAGAAGATAGAATAAAAGATATAGTAAATAGAACCTCATCAACAAATATAGGCTTAGGCTTATTAAGCATAGTATCAGCATTCGACTTAAAATATATACAATTAGATGAAGCAATAAACTTAATAGAAAAAATAATAGAAACAATAGAAAAATTACCAAAATGGAATGGACATTTATATAATTGGTATAACACAAATAACCTAAACCCATTAATACCAAGATATATATCAACAGTAGATAGTGGAAACTTTGTCGGATATTTATATACTTTAAATGGATATTTAGAAGAAATAAAAGAACAATTTGAAGACAAAGAAAAAATCAATAATTTAATTAAAATAATAAACAAAATAATAAAAGACACAGACTTTTCAAAATTATATGATAAAGAAAAAGGAATATTCTCAATAGGATATAATTTAGAAGAAGGAGAACTAAATAATTCATATTATGACTTATTAGCATCAGAAGCAAGACAAGCAAGTCTAATTGCAATAGCAAAAAGAGATATACCATCAAAGCACTGGAACAATTTAAGTAGAACATTAACTGTTTTAGATAAATATAAAGGACTTGTATCGTGGTCAGGAACTGCATTTGAATATCTAATGCCAAACATTAATATACCAAGATATCCGGGAAGTCTACTAGACGAATCTTGTAAATTTATGATATATAGTCAGCAAAAATACTGTCAAAAGTTAGGAATACCGTGGGGAATATCAGAATCAGCATTTAACCTAAAAGACCTAAACTCAAATTATCAATATAAAGCCTTTGGAATACCGTGGTTAGGTCTAAAAAGAGGACTAGCAGACGAAATGGTAGTATCATCTTATGGAAGCATACTTGCAATAGTAGATAAACCAAATGAAGTAATAGAAAATCTAAAAACATTAGAAAAAGAAGGAATGAGAGGAGAATTTGGCTTATATGAAGCAATAGACTACACACCAAATAGAGTAAAATATGATAAAAAAGCAGTACCTGTAAAAACCTATATGGCACATCATCAAGCACTAATACTATTATCAATAAACAACTTTATAAACAACAATATACTACAAAAAAGATTTATGAGTAACCCAGAAATAAAAACCATAGACATTCTATTACAAGAAAATATGCCGGAAAATGTTATTATAACAAAAGAAAGAAAAGAAAAAATAGATAAAATAAAATATTTAGGATATAACGCATATAGTGAAAAGGTATTTACAAAAATAAACGAAAATCTAAATAACTACAATGTAATAGCAAATGGAGAATATAGTGT
>CANOPV010000101.1 GCA_947568605.1 uncultured Clostridium sp. | reverse complement strand
CCGACCAGTAAGGCGTTTAAAATGCTAAAAAAATAATTTTAAGCCGAAGAAAGCGGAGCATAATAATTAATTAGTCTGAACAATAACAAAAATTCAATTCTTCGTTAAAATTATTTTTTTAATAAAATTAAATATTCAATTCTTCGCTAAAATATTTAAAAATATACTTTTGGCTCCAATCGCTACGCTTTGCTTCGCGAAGTTGTCGCACGCAAAAGCATATTTTTAAATACCTTTTAGCTCGAATTTCATTAAATAAAATCTTAAAAAAATAATTTTTTAACTCGAATTGCAGTTAAGGAAAGCAAAAATCAAAAAAATAAAAAGGAGAAAATTTATAATGGCAAAAAGTTTATTGATTACTGAAAAGCCTAGTGTTGCAATGGAATTTGCAAAGGTATTAAAAATTCAAACTTCAAAAAAAGATGGCTTTATAGAAAGTGATAATTGGATTATTACTTGGTGTGTTGGTCATTTAGTTACAATGTCTTATCCTGAAAAATATGATGAAAATCTTAAACTTTGGAGATTAGATACTTTGCCTTTTATACCACAAGAATACAAATATGAGGTTATTCCAGCAGTTGAAAAACAATTTAATATAGTTAAAAGTCTGCTTTTGCGTGAAGATATAGATACTATTTACGTTGGTACTGACTCTGGTCGTGAGGGTGAATATATTTACAGATTAGTTGATAAAATGATTGGTGTAAGTGGAAAAAATAAAAAAAGAATTTGGATAGATTCTCAAACAGAAGATGAAATTTTAAGAGGTATAAAAGAAGCAAAAGATTTATCTGAGTATGATAGTTTGTCTGCTTCTGCTTATTTAAGAGCAAAAGAAGATTATTTAATTGGAATTAATTTTTCCAGGTTGCTTTCTATAATTTATGGTAGAAGAGTTGCTAAACAAATAAATGAAGATAAGGCGTCTATTTCTGTTGGTCGTGTAATGACTTGCGTTTTAGGTATGATTGTTTCGAAAGAACGTGAAATTAGAAATTTTGTTAAAACTAAATATTATAAGGTTATTGGTGAATTTGGTGATGTTAATTCTTCTTTTAAGGCTGAATGGAAGGTTACTGAAAATTCTAAAATGTTTAATTCTAATAAATTGTATAATGAGTCTGGTTTTAAAAATGAGAATGATGCAAAAGATTTTATTATTTCATTGCAAAATAAGGATGCTGTTATTACAGATATTAAAAAAAATAAACAAAAGGAAAATGCTCCATTGTTGTTTAATTTGGCGGAAATTCAAAATGAGTGTACAAAAAGGTTTAAAATAAAACCTGATGAAACATTAGAGATTATACAAAATTTATATGAAAAAAAATTGGTTACATATCCTAGAACTGATGCAAGGGTTTTGTCTAGTGCTGTTGCAAAGGAAATCTCTAAAAATTTGAATGGATTGGCTAAAAATTTTAAAGATGAAGAGATTCAAAATATAATTAATAAGATGATAACCGAAAAATATTCTACTAATCTTTTAAAAACAAAGTATGTAAATGATAGTAAGATAACAGACCATTATGCTATAACTCCTACTGGTCAAGGATTGGAAAATTTTGATAGATTACCTGATATTCAAAAACAAATATATAAATTGATTGTAAAAAGATTTTTATGTATTTTTTATCCACCTGCTGAATTTAATAAGATTTCACTTAATATTAATATTGAAAATGAAATATTTTCTGCTAGTGGAAAAGTTTGTACAAGTTTGGGTTATTTAGAGATTACTAAGGGTATATTTGCTCCTAAATTGAATGTAGAAGATAGTAGTAAAAAAGAAAATTTGGATGAAGATGTTTCTGATAATTTAGAGATTTTTAAAAGTTTAAAAAAGAATGAGAAAATTAATGTAGTAAATTTTGAAACAAAAGATTCTGAGACTTCTCCTCCTACTAGATATAATTCAGGTTCTATAATTCTTGCTATGGAGAATGCTGGAAAACTTATTGAAGATGAAGAATTGCGTGAGCAAATAAAGGGTGCTGGTATTGGTACTAGTGCTACAAGAGCAGAGATTATGAAAAAATTAGAAAAGATTAAATATATTGAAATTAATTCTAAAACTCAAATAATAACTCCGACAAATAAGGGTGAAATTATTTATGATGTTGTTAATTCTTCTATGCCCGATATGTTAAACCCCAAACTTACTGCTAGTTGGGAAAAGGGTCTTGAAATGGTGGCTAAAAAAGAGATTGATTCTGATGAGTTTATGACTAAACTAAGAAATTATATTAATTCTAAATTTAATAAACTTGTAATTAAAATGTGAGATTTGTGATATTTAGGAAAGACAGTTATTTAATATTTACTTTTTTAACATTTTAACGACGCGCAGTTTTGGAGGACTTTGTAAACGATAATTTATTATAATAATAAGTATATTAAATAATTTTAAATAATCATTTTATGAATGTCCGACCAGTAAGGAGTTTAAAATTTTAAAAAAATAAATAATTAAAATAACTGTCTTAATAGATTAAATTTAAAAAAACAAAAACCTTGCTAAATAGCAGGGAATTTGTTTTTACAAATTTTCGTAATGCGACCATAAACTAATTATCTTGATTATTTTCTCTTTTTCATATACTTGATATATAAGTCTATACTGTATGTTAATTCTCCTTTTAATAAATTTTATTAATTTGACTTTATGTTAATTTTATGTTATAATTAAAGTATAAAATTTAAAATTAGGAGGTTCAGTACTATGATAACTGACAAACGGGTTTTAAAGGACTTCGTTGACCATTATATGTCAACAAATACCCAAGATTCTCTTACGAATCAATTCTCTAATACCAACGTAGGAGAAACTTTATTTCAGACGTATTCTTCCTATACTACCATCATTGAAGTAATTGAAGCATTTCTGGAAATGACCCAAATTGAGTACAAGAAAAAATATGTAGGCAATATAATCTTTTTTGAGAGAATCTCTTAAATCAAACCCCTTGCTGAATAGCAAGGGGTTTGGTCTTTTATTTTACTATTTTATTTAATTCTCTTTTTAATTCTTCTAGTTTTTCTTCTGCGTTTTGCATACTTGTTCCACGAACTCCCATATATAATTTTATTTTTGGTTCTGTTCCTGATGGTCGTATACAGCACCATTCATTGTTTTCTAATTCATAATATAATACATTTGATGTTGGAAGTCCTGTACTTGTTTCTTCTCCTGTTACTAAGTTTTTTATTTTTCCTGTACTATAATCTCTAACAGCAATTATTTTATATTTTCCAAAGTTTGATGGTGTAGTTTCTCTCATTTTTTCCATTATTGATTTTATTTGTTCTGCTCCATCTGCTCCTTCTAGTGTTACTGTTATTATTCCTTCTTTAAAATATCCATATTTTTCGTATATTTCTAACATCTTATCCCATAAAGATAAACCTTGTTTTTTATAAACTGCTGCTGCTTCGCATAGTGTCATTGTTGCAACTATTCCATCTTTATCTCTTGCGTGTGTTCCTATTAAATAACCATAACTTTCTTCATATCCGAATACATATTGAAAATCTTGTTTTTCTTCAAATTCTTTTATTTTTTCTCCAATATATTTAAAGCCTGTTAATACTTCAAATAATTTAACTCCATATTCTTTTGCTATAACATCTACCATATTTGATGAAACTATTGATTTAACCATTGCAGAATTTATAGGTAAATTATTATTTTTCTTTTTCTCAGATATAACATATTCTGCTAAAATTACTCCTGTCATATTTCCATTAAACGCTATATATTCTCCTGTTTTTGTATCTTTTATATGAATTCCTATTCTGTCTGCATCTGGGTCATTTGCTATTACTATATCTGCATCTACTTTTTTTGCTAATTTTAATGCTAGTTCAAATGCTTTTGGGTCTTCTGGGTTAGGATATGAAACTGTTGGGAAATTTCCATCTGGTAATTCTTGTTCTGGTACAACATATACATTTTCAAATCCTATTTCTTTTAAAATTCTTCTTGCAGGTATATTTCCTGTTCCGTGTAAAGGTGTATATACTATTTTTAAATCTTTTTGAACCTCATTTATTATTTCTTGATTTACTACTAATTTCTTTAATTCTGCAATATATTTATCATCAATTTCTTTTCCTATTATATTATATAAACCTTTTTCTATTGCTTCTTGTTTTGACATAGTTTTTGCTGTTGTACAGTCTTCAATACTGTTTACTTCATTTATTATTTCTTTATCTCTTGGAGATGTTATTTGTGCTCCATCTTCCCAATATACTTTATATCCATTATATTCTGGTGGATTATGACTTGCTGTAATCATAACTCCAGCAATACATCCTAATTCTCTAACTGCAAATGATAATTGTGGTACTGCTCTTAATGAATCAAAAATATATGTTTTTATTCCATTTGCATTAAGAGTTAAAGCTGTTTCTTTTGCAAATTCTGAAGACATATTTCTTGAATCATAACTAATAGCAACTCCTTTTTCTTCTCCACCTTGTTTTAAAATATAATTAGCTAATCCTTGAGTTGCTTTTGTAACAGTATAAATATTCATTCTATTTGTACCATTACCTA
>CANOPV010000100.1 GCA_947568605.1 uncultured Clostridium sp. | reverse complement strand
AAAAATATAAAAAAATTCTCAAAAAAAGTGTCCAAAAACTTGACATAGATCCAATTACTTAAATTAGATAAAGAAGAATACAAAATGATAAGAGAATTATTTTTTAATGAAAAAACAATGACAGAATATGCAAGAAATACAGGTTGTGGTATATCAACAATATTTGATAGAAAAGTTAAAGTATTAGAAAAATTGAAAAAAATTTTAAAAGTTTAGAAAAAAACCGAAAATACCCCCAAACTTTTCCTTTATGGATTGAGGGGGTATTTTTTATTCCTTTCAAAAAGGCACATTGAAAATTTAATAAACCATTATAACACCACTAAAAGAGCTCGTTTATGAGAGAGCAGAACTCATAAAATGTAAAAATATTGGATTGCACCCAATAAGGCGAAGATGTTAGTGGATTGATACTTTTGCATAGTCATAGTTCGAGCGTGATAAAACCGTCCCAAGCATTGAGTGCAAGTCTGTGTACAGGCAGGTGAGATTCCTATGGGTGATTTAGCAAATCACAATTTAATGGTAATGAAGATAGAAAAGTAATAATAGGAACTATCTGAAATAAGGTAGTTCCTTGATATAAAAGAGGTGGAAAGAATGATAGTAGCAATGATAGTAGTAAGTTTATTAGCAATAACATTTTTTACATATATTTTACTTATAAGTGCTAATATGGACAAGACAGATAGAGAACGAGAAATAGAAGATAATGAGCAATTAGAATATATAAGAAACTACAAAAATGGAGGCAATAAAGGTGGAAACAAAAAGAGAAACAAGACAAATTTATAGAGGAGAAATATATTATGCTAAACTGTTTGAAGCAGTAGGAAGTGAACAGAAAGGAAATAGACCAGTTGTTATAGTACAAAATAATACAGGCAATGAATATTCTCCAACTACAATTGTACTTCCGTTTACTAAAAGATTAGATATTGTTAATCCACAACCTACACATATAGATGTAAAACAATTTGGAAAGCTAAAATGCGATTCAACAATATTAGCAGAGCAAATAAGAACGATAGATAAGAGTAGATTAGGCGATAGATTAGGAAAATTGCCACCCAATATAATGAAAAAATTAGATATAGCAATGAAAATTGCTCAAGGAATAAAAGACAAATATTAAGAAACAGGTGTTAAAGTTACTTGTTTCTTTTTTATTGGAAAGGAATAAGAAATGGAAGAAAAAATATTAGAGAAATTATTATACGAAAGATATTCTGTAAAACAAATGGTAGGTTATTTTATTATAGGTTTTAAAGAAACAGAGAATAAGGATAAATTTGAAGAAATAATGAACAATGTTACAACAGTAATTGTAAACATAGACAAAAATAAATTAGTTGATTTAGTTGATGTTGAATTTATAGAAAAAATTGATTTATATTGGAGTTTGAATATTGAACAAATACTTTCTTATGCTTATATAGTGTTTAAAAACCTTATGAAATCAAATAGAACCATTGAATTGAAAGATATTGTAAGCGAATTTTTAGTAGTTGCTAAACTTTATTCGCCAGATAATGCAGTAGAGTATATAAAAAGGAAAACCACTAATGCTAATATGGTAGGTGGTAAATGTGAATAAAATTGATATAGAGAAATTAGAGCAAAAATTAGAAAAATGTAAAAATATTAGTATAGACGAAGTTAATGCAAATGATATAGAAGATATTTCTAATATCAATATAAATAAGCGAAAATCCAGTAAAGATAGAATACTGGATTTTTTAAGTAGTGCATCAAATCCTTATATATTTAAAGTTAATGGTAAGCTAGTAAAGATAGAATTTTCAAATAATACAAGAACAGCAGAGTCTTGTATTACAAATGTTATTAAAAGCATATATGAATAAATCTTGCAAGTATGCGATAGCAAGTAATCACACAATGGAAAAACATTTTTATCTTTTCTAAAATTAGCACGAAAGGAGAAAGTGTTATGAAAAATGAAAAAATTAAAGTTGCGGTTTATATAAGGGTTGGGAATAAGAATCAAGTTGATGAAACAAAAAATCTTCAAAAAAATATAATTGAAGAATATTTAGAAAAGAAAAGGAATTATACTATAACTGGCTACTATATTGATGATGGTTATTCGGGATTGAATTTAAAAAGACCAATGCTAGAAAAAATGTTATTACAGATTGAAAAGGGTAATATTAAAGAAATATTAGTAAGTGATTACTCAAGAATTAGCAGAAATATATTAGAACTTGATAATTTTGTTAGTAATTGTTTGCTTCCACGAAATGTAAAATTAACATCTGTTAGAGATAATAATGACTTTTATAATATGCAGAAAAAGATAAAAAACGATTTTTTAAAGAAAATAGCTTGTGTAAAAGGAAAACAATATAATGGCAGGTAGAAAAAGTAAAAAACTTGCTAACAGATGTCAAAAAATAGAGTGGAAAGTGGGAATATATTTAAGATTATCAAGTGATGATGGAGATAATGCAGAATCAGATAGTATAAAAAATCAAAGAGAACTAATAACATATTATTTAAAAAATGAAGAAAATTTGAAAATTGTAGATTATTATGCAGATGATGGTTATAGTGGGACAACTTTTCATAGACCAGAGTTCAAAAGAATGTTTAATGATATGGTAAATGGAAAAATAAATACAATTATAGTTAAAGATTTATCAAGATTTGGAAGAAATTATATAGAAGTAGGTAATTATATAGAGCAGATTTTTCCTTTATATAATATAAGATTTATTGCAATAAACGATAATGTAGATAGTTATAAAGACCCAAAGTCAATAAATAATGTTATTGTACCATTTAAAAATTTAATGAATGACGAATATGCTAGAGATATATCTAATAAAGTAAGAAGTGTATTATTAACAAAATCTAAAAACGGAGAGTTTGTAGGAGGTACAACACCTTATGGATATAAAAAAAATCCAGAAAATATCTATCAGCTTATTATTGATGAAGATGAAGCAAGAAATGTAAGACTTATATATGAAATGGCACTAAAAGGAGATGGAACATTAAAGATATGTCAATATTTGAATAACAATAATATTTTATGCAGAAAAGAAATTCAAAGAAGAAATAAATACAACATTAGTTTAGATGCAAATGAAGAAAGCAAATATAGGTGGAGCAAGACAACAATTTCAAATATTCTTACTAATGAAACTTATATAGGGAATTTAGTTTATAATAGGACAGGCTCAATAAGTTACAAAAATCATAAACAAGTGGCAAAACCAAAAGAAGAATGGATTATTGTAAACGGAACACACAAAGGAATTGTTGAAATAGAAGAATTTAAAAAGGTTGGCAAACTGATAGAAGATAGGAAGTGCAATAGAAAAAAGCCATCACAACCATCAATTTATAGTTGGAAAATAAAGTGTGCAGATTGTGGACACGCAATGTGTAGAATGGAAGATTATAGAGAAAAAAGGGAATGCTCAAACTTTTACTGCAGAAGTTATAAGACACAAAGTAATGTATGTTCTCCTCATAAAATAAGAACAGCAGACCTTAATAATATAGTTTTAGAGATGATATTATTACAAGTAAAGTTGGTATTGGAACTAGAAAAGACTATAAGTAAATTAAAGAAAGATGGACTAAGTAGTAAATATGAGAGAGAATACTCAAGTCAAGTAGAAAAAATGAATAATGACATTGATAAATTAAGAAAATTGAAAAAGGTTTCTTATGAAGATTGGAAATTTGAAAAGATTAGTAAAGAAGAATATTTGACTTATGCCAAAGACTATGATGAAAGAATAGAAATCATAAATAAAGAAATAAAGGCATTAGAAACAATATATTTAGAGAACATAAAAAATCTAAAAAAAGATGATTATTGGATAGAACATTTTAAAAGAAATAAAAAAATTAAAACATTAAGTAAAGATGTAATAGATGAGCTAATTGACACAATATATGTACACGAGGGTGGCAATGTTACAATAAAATTCAAATATCAAGATGAATATAAAAAAGCATTAGAATTTGTTAGTAGTAAGGAAGTGATAAATAGTGATTAAATGGAAAGTAGGTGTTTATTTAAGATTATCAAGTGATGATGGAGATAAAATGGAATCAAATAGTATTACTAACCAAAAAAATTTAATAAATTTGTTTTTAAAGAAAGAAAAAGATTTAAAAATCTATGACTATTATATAGATGATGGATTTACAGGGACAGATTTTAATAGACCAGATTTCCAAAGATTACTTAATGATATTAAAGAGGGAAAAATAAATACTGTTATAGTAAAAGATTTATCAAGATTTGGAAGAAATTATATAGAAGTAGGTAATTATATAGAGCAAGTTTTTCCATCATATAATGTAAGATTTATAGCTATAAATGATAATGTAGATAGTTATAAAGACCCAAAATCTATTAACAATATAATTGTTCCTTTTAAGAACTTAATGAATGATGAATATGCGAGGGATATATCAAATAAAGTACGAAGTGTTTTAAATACAAAAAAAGCTAATGGAGAGTTTATAGGTTCAGTTGCACCTTACGGATACAAAAAAAATCCAAGAGATAAACACAAACTTATAATAGATAAATATGCCTCAAA
>CANOPV010000099.1 GCA_947568605.1 uncultured Clostridium sp. | reverse complement strand
GCCTGGAAGACCTAATTTTTAAAAAAATGCTATAAAAAATAGGTTGTGTTATAGCATTATAAAAAATTTTATTAAAAAAAATTTTAAGCCGAAGAAAGCGGAGCAGAAAAACTTAATTAATTTAAAAAGTAACATAATAGAAGGAGAGTGCTTATTATTTTAAGAAATAAAGCAAAAAACGTTATAAAACAAAGTATAAAATTAATAAGAATATTATTAATATTTTTAATCATTATAATTGCTATATTTTTAATAAAATACAAAAGACTATACAAAGTAACAATTTCAGGAGAAGAAATAGGATATATTGAAAATATAGAAAAATTTAAAAATATGATAGATACAGAGATGTATAGCGAAGAAGAAAAAAAATTTATGGGATTTTATACAATTAATGTAGAACCTAAATATAAATTAATATTTGCAAATAAAAATATAGAAACAAATGAAGAAGAAATATTAAAAAAAGTAAAAGAAAATTCTACAATAACATATTTAGCATATCAAATAAACTTAGATGGAAAAGAAAAAGCATTTGTAAGTACAATGGATGAAGCAGAACAAATAGTAGAAGAATTAAAACAAGAAATAGATGATAAAAAACTAGATATGAATTTAGAAATTATAAAAAAATATACAGAAAACTTAGAAAGCTTAGAAATATCAGACAAAGAAAAAGTAGAAGAAGAAATAAATGAAGACATAAAAAAAGAAGTAAAAGCAAAAGATTCAACAATAAATGGAGTATTACTTGCAGTAAATCCTGTAAAAGCAACATATATATCATCAAGATATGGAGATACATCTGGAAGAGGAAGCGGACACAAAGGGTTAGATATTGCAGCACCAACAGGAACAACAATAGTAGCCTGTGGAGACGGAACAGTTAAATTTGCAGGTTGGTATTATGGATATGGTAACTTTGTAAAAATAGACCACGGAAATGGTGTAGAAACTTACTACGGACATTGTAGTAAACTAAATGTATCAGCAGGACAAAAAGTAGTAGCAGGACAAAAAATAGCAGAAGTAGGTTCAACAGGGGACTCAACAGGACCACATTTACACTTAGAAATACGTCTAAATGGAAGCGTCATAAATCCACAAAAATATTTATATAAATAAAAACGGATTTTTCCGTTTTTTTATATTGACAATGCAATTTAATTGGTATAAAATATAAAAAGAAATAAATGTATTGGAGAAATCGGTAAGGAATACCAGTGAGATTTGACCGAATTTCGCCCTAAACAAAATTATAGAAATTAGGTTTATACGATGTAGGGGCGATTTTAATCGCCCGTTCTACAACGGCTAGACCCTAATAAATGTAGGGGCACCGTTTGGGAAAATACCTTTAAGACAGACAATACTGTGCCCGAAAAATAAAAACAAACGAAAGGATAAAAAAATAAACACAAAAACAAAGGAGGAAATTTCAAAATGAAACAAAATAAATGTTTAAAATGTAGGGGCACGAGGCATCGTGCCCAAAAAGAAAGAGGTATAACACTAATAGCACTAGTAATCACAATAATCTTATTATTAATACTAGCAGGAGTAACCATAAAAAAAGTGCTAGACAACAATTTCGTAAATAAAGCACAATTAGCAGTAGACAAATATAGCGAACAACAAGCAAAAGAAAAACTAAATATAGCAATAATGACATATAAAATATTAAAATATTCAGGAGAGGAAATAACCTTAGAAGAAACAATAAAAGAAATAGGAGGAGAAATAGAATATAAAGAATCAGAAGAAATATATATAATAAAAATATATGGATATGAATTCGAATTAGACAAAACATTGACAATAAAAGAAGAAACAAAGGTACCAGAAAAACCAACTGAACCAGAAAAAACAAAATATACATTAACAGTAGAAAAAGGAAATGGAATATCAAATATATCACCAACAACACAAGAAATAGAAGAAGGAAAAAGTATAGAATTAACAGCAACAGTAGAAACTGGATATATATTTGAAAAATGGGAAATAGTAAATGGAGAAGCAACAATAGCAAATGTAACAGATGTAAAAACAACAATAACCCCAACAAGTGATGTAACAATAAAAGCAATAGCAAAATTCGATAAAATAGTAAGTGATGAAAAAATACAAACAGTAACAACAAAACTATTACAAAAAGATTATGCATATAATAATCCGCCAATACCAGAAGGATTTAGAACATTAGATACAGAAGAATCAAAATGGGAATCAACAGATGGAGTACAAGTAGCAGGATGGAATGATGGATTAGTAATAACAGACTCGGCAAGTGGAAGTAATGGAAACGAATTTGTATGGGTACCAGTAGATGGAACGAAGGTAACATATACAAAATGGTTAGGAGGTTTATATAGCAAAAATATAACATCAGTAAGTCAATTATCAGATGATACATTACCAAGTGGAGTGTTAGAATGGGGACAAACGGAGCAATCGCAAATAACGAAGTATGGGGGATTTTATATAGGAAGATATGGAGCAGGAATACCAAATACATTAACAACAGCAATAAGTACTGTAAGTGCAGTAGCAAGAGATGTAACAGGAAATCCAGTAAGTAAAAAGAATCAAGTACCTTGGAATTTTATCAGTTATACAAAATCAAAAGCAAATGCAGAAAGAATGTATACAGGAAGTAATGTAAAATCTGGATTAGTAACAGGAACAATGTGGGATACAACTTTAAAATGGTTAAAAAATTCAGGAGTGAATGTAGAATCAAATTGTACAGGATGGGGAAATTATGTTAATTCATCGGTAAAAGGAATAACGCAATATTCAACTAATGATGGAGCAAGTTGGATAAGTGTAAATTCAGTTACAAAGCCAACAGGTGGAACAAATAAACAAGATTACCTATGGTTATTAAAAACAGGAAATACAGATTATACAAAGAAAAAGAATATATATGATTTAGCAGGGAATCTATATGAATGGACAAGTGAAAAATTAGATTCAAAAGTGATTAGACGATCAGGAGCATATCAGTATCTTTCAGGTCGGAAATCAAGGAGGAGCAAGTAATAGGTTTGACGGAGTTGTTGATGCGTGGAAGTATGTGAGTTTCCGTGTAGTACTTTATATCCAATAAATTTAAAAATAATTAATTCAAAAAAAAACGGTTTTTTCCGTTTTTTTATTTTTTTATATTGACAAATTTACTGAATAGAATATAATATAAAGGTAAAAATAAAAACATAGGAGGATAAATATGGCAAGTGAAATAAGTGAAGAAGAGAAGATAAAAGTTCAACAAATGATAGATGAACTTGTAGAAAAAGCAAAAATTGCATCTGAGGAATATATGAAATTAGACCAAGAAACAGTAGACAATATAATTAAAAGTATGTCTATGGCAGGACTAGATAATCATATGAGACTTGCAAAAATGGCAGTTGAAGAAACTGGAAGAGGAATTTACGAAGACAAAATAATTAAAAATATGTTTGCAACAGAATATGTATATCATAGTATTAAATATGATAAAACAGTTGGAGTAATTGCAGAAGACGAAGAAAAAGGTTATTGTCAAGTAGCAGAACCAATAGGAGTAATTGCAGGAGTAACACCAGTTACAAACCCAACATCAACAACAATGTTTAAATCAATAATATCTGCAAAAACAAGAAATGTTATAATATTTGGATTCCATCCATCAGCACAAAAATGTAGTGTTGAAGCAGCAAAAATATTAAGAGATGCAGCAATAGAAGCAGGAGCACCAGAAAATTGTATATTATGGATAGAAGAACCATCAATATTAGCAACAACATTACTTATGAATCATCCAGGAGTTAATTTAATACTTGCAACAGGTGGAACATCAATGGTTAAAGCCGCATACTCTTGTGGAAAACCAGCATTAGGAGTAGGACCAGGAAATGTACCTTGTTATATAGATAAAACAGCAAAATTAAAAACATCTGTAACAGACTTAGTATTATCAAAGTCATTTGATAATGGAATGATTTGTGCATCAGAACAAGCAGTTATAGTAGATAGAGAAATAAGTGAAGAATTTGAGAAATTAATGAGAGAAGCAGGATGTTACTTCCTAAATGAAGAAGAAATAGAAAAATTATTAGGAAGTATGTTTATAGCAGAAAAAGGATGTGCCCTAAATGCAGACATAGTAGGACAAAGTCCATATAAAATAGCAAAAAGAGCAGGAATAGAAGTACCAGTCGATACAAAAGTATTAGTTGCAAAACAAACAGGAGTAGGAAAAGACTTCCCATTATCAAAAGAAAAATTAAGTCCAGTACTTGCATACTATATAGTTGAAAATAAAGACGAAGGAATTGAAAAAGCAGAAAAATTAATAGAATATGGAGGATTAGGACATTCAGCAGTAATACATTCAGAAGATAGAGAAACGATTTTAGAATTCTCAAATAGAATAAAAGCAGGAAGAATAATTGTAAACTCTCCATCAACACACGGAGCAATAGGTGATATATACAATACAAATATGCCATCATTAACATTAGGTTGTGGAACATTTGGTGGGAATTCTACAACAGCAAACGTATCATCAGTAAATTTAATAAATATTAAGAAAGTTGCAAAAAGGAGGGTTAATATGCAATGGTTTAAAGTTCCAGAAAAAATATATTTTGAAGCAGG
>CANOPV010000098.1 GCA_947568605.1 uncultured Clostridium sp. | reverse complement strand
GTAATATTTTGTTCTGAACTATCTGTATTTTGGTTCGGACTACTAATATTTTCCCCTACTTCATCATTATTTCTGCCATTTTCTTCATTTATATCTTGTTGTTTTTTTACATCTTCTGTCTGCTTATTTTCTTCTTGATTATTTATCAAATTATTTTTTATTTCATCATATATTCCTTTAACATCCATATCATAATCTAATATTTCTTTTGTTTTATTTAATGTATTTGCAGAAAACACATAATTTGTAGTTTGAATAAGATAAAATATAAAATATATTAATAAACAAATTAATATCTGTATTATCATCTTTTTTAATAATTTGAAGTCTCTATTATTTCCTGAAACATTAACAGTTGCAGTTGAATTCTTATAATTTTGATTTTTTCTTCTTTCATAAATTTCTTCTGCTCTTCTGATTCTTTCATCAGCACTTATTATTTTTTCCATAACAAATCACCTCATAAAAACATAAATATGTTTTTAAGAGGTGATTTATTACTTTTTATTTAAATTGTTATTCAATAAAGTGACTAAGTCTTTCAAAGAACCCCCAGTCATCTTCGATGACAGTTTTGCTTTTAAAGGGACCCATTTCTTGCCTCCCTTATTTAAGGGAGGTGGCACAAAGTGCTGGAGGGTTCTTTATATAAATTTGCTATTTTATGAAATTTAGTATAATTTGGATTATTGTTACTATTCCAAGTAATATTGATAAGGTTTTCATTTTTGCATATTTTTGTTTTAATTCTTTTGTAGATGTATTAATTTCTTTCGGCTTTTCTAGATTTGTTATATAGTTTGAAATTAGCATTTCTGCTTCACTTACAATATAATCATTAGTATTATCTTTACTTTTATTGTTTATTTTAGAATTATTTAGTTTAGTTTCTATAAATTGTGGCTTTTTTATTTTTTGATTACTTTTTAATATAACTATTGCTTCATCAACAATATTTGAAGGCAAATTTTTTAATATGACCATATTTTTCATATTACTTATATCCATATAAACCTCCGTATTTATTTTATATATGTCTTCGGGTCGTCCCAAAAATAACCCTACATAATGTAATAGAAATTTTCTATCAATGTCTTATTAAAATTTTTACCAATTTTTTAAGATATTATACATTTGGATTTGTTAATATTTCATCATATAAATTTATTTTTTTCATATTATTTATTTCTTCGTCTGAAAAGCCTAATTCTTTGTATTCTTCTTTATTATAATTATTTACTATTGAATAGTTTTCATTTTGACTTATTATTTTTATATATACTTTATATTCATATCCAGCCATATTTTTTATTACATAAGGGATATTATTCTCATACCTAATTGCTGAATTTGCAATTTTTAATCCATTATCACTCCACCATATAACATCTATTGATATTTTCCTATAATTTATTAATTCTTCTACTCCTTTTGTAATTTTAAATATTAATAAATATGTATTATCTTCTTGTTCTTTTATATCTATAATTTCTCCTTTGACTTCTGCTGAGCTCGATAATCTTAAAGTTACTATATCTCCTATTTTTTTATCTTTTATTATTTCTGATTTCATTATTGTAGCAATATATGAATAAAAATTATTTATAATCTTACCTTTTTCATTACTTAAAGCGACTATTTGACCTGTTTTTAAATTTAGATTTTCTAACATTTCTTTATTTAAGTTTGAAATATTATCTACTGAAAATACATCTTCTAAACCATCTATTCTATATGATACAATTCCGCTATTAGTTGCTTTTATATATTCTACTCCTGAATTTAATTGATTTTCATAAGAACTTCTTTGTTGTATTAATTGTTTCACATAGGAACCAGATGGGCTTAAATCCCCAATTATTTGTGCTTTTTTTGTTATAGAATTATTTATGTTTTTTTTATATTCTCTGATTTTTAAAATGTCATTTGTACTACGAATTTGTTTTAAATTTTCTTCAATTTGATTTTCTAATATTTTTATATCATTTGTATATATATTTGTTTGTCCCTCTAATGCTTCTTGTATTTTAATGTCTAATTCTTCTATTTTATTATTTAAGTTGTCTTCATTTCTATTATAATATCTAAATATAGATTCTCCTTTTGCTACTCTTTCTCCATCTGTTTTTATTTGAACTAAGCCATTTGATGAGTTTTCACCTGAAATAACAATTTCGTCTCTAATAACATATCCTACTGCATCTTCTTCTAATGATATTTTACCTGATTCTACAACAATTAAGTCTGTTGGTTGTTTGATTAGCTCTATAATATTATATAATAAATAGAGAAATATTAATATAGCAATAATACTAATTGTTATTAACTTAAATCTATTTATCTTTTGCTTCTTTTCTTTATTATTCAATTTATACCCCCAAGAATAATATTAATATTAGTTTTAATATCATTTTGCCCCTCTATCCATATTGTGTCTTTATTCTTTTTAAACCAAGTAAACTGCCTTTTGGCATATCTTCTAGTTTCCATTTTTAATTTTTCTATCATTTCTTCTTTTGTTAAATCTCCATCTAGGTATTCTTTTACTTCTTTGTACCCTAAACCTTGTATTGCTGTTGGCATATTTTCATATTTGTTTAATAAATCTTTTACTTCTTGTATTAATCCTTGTTCAATCATTATATCTACTCTTTTATTTATTCTTTCATATAATTTTTCTCTATCCCAATTAATTGCAAAGACTTTATAATCGTATTTTACTTCATTTTTTCTTGATTCTATTTCTTGTTCTGTTTTTGTTTTACCTGTTTCGTAATATATTTCTAATACTCTCATAATTCTTTTTTTGTCATTATTACTTATAATTTTCATTGCTTGTGGGTCTATTTCTACTGCCATATTATATAATTTTTCTAAACCTTCTTTTTCACAAAGATTATTTAGGTATTTTCTATATTCTTCATCTATTTTTATATCACTAAATTCAATACCATATATTAGTGCATCTATGTATAGACCTGTTCCACCAATTACTATTGGTGTTTTATTTTTTGATAAAATTTCTTCTATACATTTTTCGGCTTCTAATTTATATTCTGCTACACTATATCTTTTATTTGGCTCTACAACATCTAACATATAGTGTTTAATTCCTTGCATTTCTTCTAAAGTTACTTTTGCGCTTCCAATATCCATATATTTATATATTTGCATTGAATCTGCTGAAATTATTTCTCCATTAATTTGTTTTGCAAGTTCTATTGATAAAGCGGTTTTTCCTGATGCAGTAGGTCCACAAATTACTATTACTTTTGGTTTCACTTTTTAATCTCCTTAATTTGTTTATTTTCTTTTTGTTTAAGTATATTGTTGTACAGCGGGCGATTAAAATCTCCCCCTACATTTTATAGGGTCTAGCCTTTGAAGCACGGACGCACACTGTGCGCCCCTACACGTGTAAAACTAATTTTTCTATAATTTTTGTTTAGGGCAAAATTCGGTCAAATCTCACAGGTATTCCTTACCGATTTTGCGCCCTACATTTTTCAAAATACAATTCGAGTTAAAGGATTATTTTTTAATGAAATTATGCGACAATATGACTTTAGTCTTTGGAGCCAATGAATTAAAAAAATAATTTTAACGAAGAATTGAATATTTGATTTAATTTAAAATAACGAAGCAAGATGCCGATTATTTTCCAAATTACTTTCTGCGGGCAAATTTCTTCTCTATATCCGTTAAATTCATTCTAATTGCTGTTGGTCTTCCGTGTGGACAAGTAAATGGATTTGGTAATTCTAATAATTGTTCCATTAAACTATCTACTTCTTGTCTATCTAACGCCATTTTTGCTTTGACTGCTGCTTTACACGCTACTGTTGCAATAAATTTTTCTTCTATTTCTTGTTTTGCTGTTCTTGCAACTGTGTTTATTTCATCTAGGGTTTCTAAAAACAATTCTTTTGTGTCTAAGTCTATACATACATTCGGTGCTCCCATTAATTTTATTGTATTATCACCAAATTCTTCTAATATAAATCCTGCTTTTTCAAATATAGATATGTTATCTTTTGCTATATCCATTTCTTTATGTGTAAGTGTTATTATATCTGGTAATAGTAATAATTGTGAATCTTTATCATCTTCTGAATAAAAATTCTCTTTTATTTTTTCGTACATTATTCTTTCGTGTGCTGCGTGTTGGTCTATTATGTACATTTCTTTGTCTATTTCTATTATTATATAAGTTTTAAATACAATACCTATAAATTTATAGTTTTTACTTACACTATATTTTTCATCATTATCAAATATTGATATTATGTTATCTTCTGTTATTTTATTTGGTATGCTTTTTTCTTCTATTTCTTCTTCATCTAGGTTTTTACCAAATATTTTTTCATACATTACTTTAAAATCTTGTTTTTATTCTTGTTTTGGTTCTTCTTGCTTATTTTCTTCTTGTCTTTCTTCTGCACCTCTATTTGTTGGCTCTGTTTTATTGTTTGATAATAGCCTTTTTGCAATATATACTGTTTTGTTATTTACTTTTACTTTATACCAATCTTCAATTTCACCTGTTACAACAACTTGTGCATTTAAAATTAAAGAATCTAAAATTTCATCTTGAGTGCTTGGACCTTTTCTTACATAAACAGATGATGAATTAACATACATTGTTTTATTATCAAT
>CANOPV010000097.1 GCA_947568605.1 uncultured Clostridium sp. | reverse complement strand
CAAAAAAATTAGATGTAAACTCATTTATTTACATCTAACAGTATACCTGTAATTTATTGTTATCCTAGACAACCATTATAAAATGCTATCACTCCTAAAATTGCCCCTATAACCATTGCTATTAATGTTGTAACTATTAGTATTGGATTCTCCTTAAATAATTTTACTAATTCTTTTAAATCTTTCATTTGTTATTTTCTCCTATTCAATACATATGTTCAATAATTCCTTTTTGAATATATTATTTCTTTATTTTTATTTTTATCGCATCAATTGACATACCTTGCTCTTTTAATTCTTTTATATAATTTATCCTGTTAATACTTTCATCTCTTTTATATCTTCTCGTTAGTCCATTATCCTCTTGTTCAAAAGGTAAAATACCTTCTTCTGTATAATATTTAAGTGTACTATATCTCATATTTGTAATTCTCACTAATTCCCCTATTGTTACATATTCAGATTTCATAATTGTTTCTATATTTCTTTGTCTTGACATAGTATAATCACCTGCCTTAATTTAGTGAAGTTAGTAATATACTAGCTGTTAGTGCTGACATATCGCTTATAACTGATTGAGCAACTTTTACTTTTTTTGAAATTTGTGTATTTTCTATTTCTTTTAATCTACTATTTAATTCTTCTTTTTCATATTTAGTAAAAATATTTTTTAAAAATTTAGTAGAATTTAATAAAGATGTTAATAAAATTAAATCTTCTGTTAGATTTCCTTTTTCCAAAAATTCAGACCTTATTTCTTCTATAACGTTGATAAATTTGTTTTCGTTTATTTGAATCTTTTCTTTATTTCCAAGCAATCCTTTTTTACTTTCTATAACTATAAGTTCTTTTTCTAACATACCATCTTTTAATGTTTCAATAACACTTTGTAGTTTTTTATTTGAAAAAGTATAACAAATTGATGTAATTATATTTTTTAATGATATTTCTTCTTTTTTTAAATCTTTCATAATTTCATATAATCTTTTATTATACTTGGCAGTTGGTACTTTTTCATTAAGCTTTACTTTGTTTTTACTAGTGATTTCTAAATTTCCATCTAACATCATTTCTATAATCATAGACACAATTAAATGTGGTGTTAATTCGTTTTCATATAACATCTTTTTTTCTTTTAACATACATAAAGTATATTTTTCTGTGATACTTACATTATTCATAATACATTTCTCCTTTTCCAACAAGTAGTTATTACTTATCACTTACTACTTACTACTTATGATTTAATTATAGCATATTTCTATAAATTGTCAATTGTATTTAATTAAAAAAGACACTAATTAAGAATTAGCGTCTTTGTATAAATTAAACTATTTTTGGATTTTCATTTTTTATATTTACTTTTTTCTACCACTATTGCTATAACGGATATTATTAAGAATAATCCTGTATAGTTTATAAATATATCTTGATATGCTGATGAAGCAAGTGGCTCTCTAAAACCAGTTAGCCAAATATAAAAGAAAGTAAGCGACATCGTTGGAATATAAGTTACTATCATTCTAACAAGCGTATTCTTAATAGGTAGTTTTGTCGCCATTTTATAGGCTAGAACACCTATTAAAACTATCAATGCCCTATCTATTTCGTGCCAATTTCCATTAGGATCTGAATAAGTACCATTTACCAAATAAGCAACACTATTTACCAAAGTGGCTATTGTATATATAACACAATACATAAATACTGAATCTTTTAACCATTCATTCCATATTTTTTTCATAATTCTCCTCCTCGACAAATTACTATAAATCTTTCAAACTACAAAATTGTAATTTTTAGTTATATATTTTTTATATAATTTAATATTTTAGTTGTAAATGTATTTAATATTAAATACATTATATATCCAATAATTCCGCCTAATATATTAGTTATTAAATCAGTTATATCTGATGACCTACAACCATTTATTAAAGGTTGTAGTATTTCTATACTTAGACTCAATAAAAAAGTATAGAAAGCAACTTTTAATAATTTAGTATTTTCTTTTTTTATTAAAGGCAATAAAAATCCAAAAGGAATTGTCATTATAATATTTAATACTATCTGTCTAGCAAAATCTCCTCTGCCAAAAGTAACATCAATAAAGGGTACTAAATTCATTGGAGTATATGAGTGATTAAATATAAATGGTAAAGATGTTATTATAGGCATTAAAGTAAAATATAATACAAATGATAAATATATATACATTATGGTGTTTACAAATAATACATCTTTTCCTTGTGATTTCCATTTCTTATAAAATATAAATATATATATAACTATTAAAACAATGAAATCTATTATTTCTTTCATAATTATCTCCTCGACAACTTACTATTTGTTTAAGAGCATTATATCATAAACTCTAATTAAAGAATATCGTTTTATGATATAAAGATAAGATACGTACCTTTTTATATGTTTAAACAATTATATATAATTTTAAATAATAATGTCTAACAATAATTCTAACAGAAATCTATGCCTTCCTTGTTACTCAGAGATTACAAAGATTTAGTTTTTGTTAGACAGTTTTTTTGGGAAGTCTAACAATAAATCTAACAAAAACTCTGTAACGCTGTATTAGTCTAAATAATTTTAAATAATCTTGAATGATAAAATGCTCATTTTTAGGCATTTTAGGATACTACTCAATAATTTTGAATAAAAATAAAAAGTGTTGAAAATCACTTATTTCAACACTTTTCTGCATCTTGCTGGTCGAGGTGAACCTCGCTAAAATCTGCAAAGTATTAGTAATACTAAATATTCTTACATATAGTCTAGGAGAAAATCTAGGAAAAATTATAATGGCAAATAATTATATATAATCATAAATATAAATTGTAATTTTTTAGTTATATCTTATTGAACATTACTGTCTTTTCTTTCATTGATATTTTACCTACTTCATATCCATATTCTTTAGATTCCTTTTTGTAAGTCAAAAAGGAATGGTCTATATCAAATCCTAAAATATTTTTAATTTCTTCATAAGATAATTTATAACTGTCTTTCTTGTTTTCTTTTAAATATCTCCATAATAGCTCATATTTGCTCATTCCTAACACCTCTTGAAATTGTAATTTATAATGTTATAAATTATTTTGATATACCCTCAAGAACTGAAATATCTTGCTTATCTTTATCTCTTAACTCATAGCCTGAATGGAAAATTTTTTGTCCTTTTAGGGATATGCAAGGAATTGTTTTTCCTTCAAAAATAGCATTACTGAAAAAATCTTTTTCAAATTCATAGAATCCACCTTCTAAATCTGCTTGTTTTGAAGTTCCATCCTCATTCAAAATAAATGGGTGAATATCCAAATATCCATATTTTTCACTATATAATTCTATTCTAACAGGTTTCCAGTCTGTATCTACCTCATATCCATATTTTAAAAGTATTTTTAACAATTCTTCTGTATGTTGTGCATCAAAATCCACATCAATATCTCTATGATTTCGTGTTTGTTTACCTGCTAATATATCAACACCCCAACCACCATCAATCCAATATTTTATGTTTGAATCTTCTAATAAATTTATAATAGTCATTAAATCTTCTTTTGTTGTTATCTCTTTTCTATTCATATAAATTCTCCTCTACAACTTGTAATTTTGCGTTTACTTTTTAATAATAGAATACATTTTCATATCTAATATTTTATTATTCTTAATTGCATTATTTCTTAATATGCCTTCTAATTCAAACCCTGCTTTTTCCAAAACTTTACAGGAAGCTACATTATAAGCAAATGGCTCTGCAAATATTCTAATTATATCAGTTTCATTAAATATATAATTACATACTTCTGTTATAACTTTTGTCATAATACCATTTCCCCAATATTCTTCGGCTATATAATAGCCGATTTCTGCTGTTTGATAATGAATATTATCTTTTCTAAATACACCAACACTTCCAATCACTTTATTATCTACTAGTATCGCCCAAGAATATTGACTATCTTTAGGAGCATTTAAAGTTTGTGTGATAAATTCTTGTGCATTTTCTATTGTATATGGATATGGTATTCCATCTCGTAAATTATCTAAAATTTTTTCATTGTTTATTGCATTTTTTAATTCTTCTGCATCTTCTATTTTCCATTTTCTAATTGATATATCCATATTTTTGTTCTCCTTAAAAACTTATAATTTATCTAACTTCTTTTCTATGATTTAAGTGTATTCCAATATGTCCAATTCCTAATATAATTGTTGCAATAATTAAAAATACATTTTTACCATATATACCTAATAACAGAAATGCAAATATTGGCAAAGTTGCTCCTGCAACAGGTATTCCTAATAAACTACTATACATATCTTTCATTGTTCTATTACTTTTGAAATATCTTATCCAATATATTTCATATAAAATCATTAGAATAAATGCAATTAACAAGATAATAGACCAATTTGAAATTTTATTTATATTGAAATCAATAAATATCAATGATATACAAGTTACTAGCATTTCTCCAATTCTTTCAAATAATAATAATACTTTATTCTCATTTTTAACATATTTATCATAGTCTTTAGGTTGATTTTTACTCCATATAATATTAGGTATCATTAGCATTAACAAAAATATGAACCCTATATATGAAAATCCAAAGTGAATATTCATTACTTCATCTCACTTTCAAATTGTAATTT
>CANOPV010000096.1 GCA_947568605.1 uncultured Clostridium sp. | reverse complement strand
AATAAACTATGCAAAAGAAAATGGAATAAAAGAAGGAATAGAGCAAGGAAAAAAACAAGGCAAGAGCGAAGGAGAGAAAAGTAAAGCAATACAAATTGCAAAAAAAATGTTAAAATTACAAATACCAATCAATATAATTATAGAAACAACTGAATTAACAGAAGAGGAAATAGAAAAATTAAAAGATACAAAAATTTAAGATAAAAATTGATTATAATATTTATATTAGAAATTTATAATGGAAAATAGCAAAGTTTACTTGCTATTTTTTTTGAAATAAAGTAAAATGATATATGTAAAAGATATCAATGAAATAATAAAAGAAAGAAGAGATAAATATGTGCGGATTTTGTGGATTTGTAGGAGAACAGCAAGAAAAAGAAGAAATACTAAAAAAGATGATGGATAAAATTGTATATAGAGGACCAGATAGTAGCGGAATATACACTGATATAGATGTAGGATTAGGATTTAGAAGATTAAGCATAATAGACTTATCAGACGGAACACAACCAATATATAATGAGGACAAAACAAAAGTAATACTATTCAATGGAGAAATATATAACTATAAAGAAATAAAAGAAGAATTAATAAATAAAGGGCACACATTTTATACAAAAACAGACACAGAAGTATTAATACACGGATATGAAGAATATAAAGAAGAAATACTAAATAAATTAAGAGGAATGTTTGCATTTGTAATATGGGATACAGTCGAAAAAGAACTATTTATAGCAAGAGATTTCTTCGGAATAAAGCCAATGTATTATACACAAAATGAAAAAGAATTAATATTTGGTTCAGAGATAAAATCAATATTAGAATATCCTAATGTAAAAAAAGAATTAAACATAAACGCATTGCAAAATTATTTATCATTCCAATATGGAGTACCAAACGAAACATTTTTCAAAGGAATAAACTGTCTACCACCAGCACATTATTTAAAATATAAAGATGGACAAGTTACTTTAACACGATATTGGGAGCCAGAATTTAATATAGACGAAACATTAGAATTAGATAAAACCATTGAAAAAATAGATGAAACCTTTAAAAATTCAGTAGAAGCACATAAAATAAGTGATGTAGAAGTAGGATGCTTCTTATCAAGCGGAGTAGATTCAAGTTATGTAGCATCACAATTCAAAGGACAAAAAAGTTTTACAGTAGGATTTGATTATGATAAATATAATGAAATAGAATATGCAAAGGAATTATCAAAAGAAGTAGGGCTAGAACATTATTATAAAAGTATAACAGATGACGAATATTGGGACATAATTCCAAAAATACAATATTATATGGATCAGCCACACGCAGACCCATCTTGTGTAGCACTATACTTTGTAAGTAAAATAGCAAGTGAACACGTAAAAGTTGTCTTATCAGGAGAAGGAGCAGACGAACTATTTGGAGGATACAGAATATATCACGAACCATTAAGTATAGCAAAAGTAAAGTTTATTCCAAGATTTATATTTAAAGGACTAGCAGGAATTGTAAACTTAATACCAGTAGACTTTAAAGGTAAAAGTTTTATAAATAGAGCAAGTAAAACAGTAGAAGAAAGATTTATAGGAAATGCAAATTTATTTACGGATAAAGAGAAAAGAAGGATTTTAAAAGACACAAATGGAATGGTAAAACCACAAGAAATTACAAAACCATACTTTGAAAAAGTAAAAGATAAAGACGATATTACAAAAATGCAATATATAGACATTAATTTATGGATGGTAGGAGACATACTATTAAAAGCAGACAGAATGAGTATGGCAAATTCATTAGAATTAAGAGTACCATTTTTAGATAAAGAAGTATTCAAATTAGCATCAACACTACCATTAAAATACAAAGTAAATGACGAAAATACAAAATATGCAATGAGAAAAGCAGCATTAAAAAATCTACCAGAAGAAGTAGCAAAAAGAAAAAAATTAGGCTTTCCAGTACCTACAAGAGTATGGTTAAGACAAGAAAAATACTATAATAAAGTAAAAGAAGAATTTGAATCAGAAAATTCAAAAGAATTCTTTAATCAAGAAGAAATTATAAAATTATTAGACACACATTATAAAGGAAAAAAAGACAACAGCAGAAAGATTTGGGCAATATATGTATTCTTAATTTGGTATAAACAATTCTTTGAATAGGAGTGATAAAATGAATTTAAAAATTGTAAATAAAGATAGATTTATATTTGCAATATTAATGATATTAATAGTATTAATAATCATAATAGCATTAATATTAACCAATAAAAAAGAAGAAAAAAACGAAGCACCAACACAAAATTTATATGCACAAGAAAACAAAAATCAAGAAAATGAAACTAAAAAAGAAATAACAGATTGGAGATTAACATTAGTAAACATAGATAATGCACTACCAGAAGACTATCAATTAGAATTAGTAGATATAGACCAATATAGAAAATTCGACGCAAGAGCAATAGACGAATTAAAAAATATGATAGAAGCGGAAAGAAAATCAGGAGCATCAGGCTTATGGGTACAATCAGGATATAGAAGTATAGAATATCAAAAAGAAGTATTTGATAGACAAGTACAAGAATATAAAAATCAAGGAAAAACGCAAAAAGAAGCAGAAGAATTAACACTAAAAATTATAAATAAACCAGGAACAAGCGACCATAACTTAGGGTTAGCAGTCGATTTCAATTATGCAAATAACGACTTTGAAGAAACAACAGCATTTGAATGGTTAAAACAAAATGCAGAAAATTATGGCTTTATATTAAGATATCCAAAAGAAAAAGAAGAAATAACAAAAGTAACCTATGAGCCTTGGCATTGGAGATATGTAGGAGAAGAACACGCAAAAGAAATAAATAAAAGAGGATATTGTTTAGAAGAATACATTGAATATTTAAAGAAATGAGATTAATATATGTTTTTTAAGAAAAAAGAAAAAACAGTTATAACTATTAAGGATTTAGAAAAAATATTAAAGAATTTGGAATAGTAGGTTTACCAGATTATTCAAAGTGTAAACCATATATACAAAAAATAACACCAGTAATAGACCTACACGGAAGTAGTTATAAAAAAGAAGATGATGAAATGGATAGATAAAATAGTAATAACAAACAAGCCTAGTTTCATAATAATTAAAGAGGTGATAATTATTATGAAATTAGGCTTATGTTTTGCAGGAGGACGGAGTAAAAGGAGCAGCACACATAGGAGTATTAAAAGCACTAGAAGAAGAAAAAATAAAAATAGACTACATATCAGGAACATCATCAGGAAGTATAGTAGCAACACTATATGCAGTAGGATATAAACCAGAAGAAATATATACACTATTTCAAGAATACTGTAAACAAATAAAATATATAGAACCAAAAAATATAATAAAACTAATCTATGGAATAATATTCAAACGAGAAATAATAATAGACGGACTAAGTGCAGGGAAAAACATAGAAAAAATAGTAAATAAAGCCTGTAATGAAAAAAACATAGAAAATATAAATCAAATAAAAATGCCATTAATCATACCAAGCGTAGACCTATATAATGGAAAAGTATATATATTTTCATCACAAAAAAATAGAACAACATATTCAGACGAAATGCAATACATATATGATATAAACATAGGAAAAGCAGTATACGCAAGTTGTTCATATCCAGGAGTATTTAGTCCTTGTAAATACAATGACACAAAATTAATAGATGGAGGAATACGAGAAAATGTACCCTGGAAAGAAACAAGAATAAACGGTGCAGATAAAGTAATAAGTGTAGTATTTGAAAAAAACATAAAATACAAGAAAAATAAAAATATAATAGATGTAGTATCAAGTTCAATAGATATATTATCACACGAATTATCAAATTATGAACTAGCAGGAGCACAATACCTATTAACAATAAAAACAGAAGATGTAGCATTACTAGATTTCAGCAAAATTAAATATTTATATAATATAGGATATCAAACAACGAAAAAAGAAATAAGTAAAATAAAAAAGTTTAGGTAAATATTGCATATCCACATAAATTGTGATACAATATAAACATAATCTCTTGATTATCTTGCCAAGTGCAAGGTTTATATAGAATACCGAAAATAATTATTTTAGGAGGAATACTAATGAAAGAAAAAACATCTTCTTATGGTAGGACTGAAACGCAAAGAATATTAAATCAGGGCATAAAAATAGCTATAATTGCCTCATTGATAATAATGTGTATAGTACCAATTATTGTATACATTCTTTCAAATAACTCAATGTGGAAAAGTTACCCTGAAGAAATTTACGAACGGCTTGAATTGATGACAGCAAATGAAGGAGAAAAAATAGACGACTTTTTGGCATTGGTAGAAGGATTGGAGTCAAAGCAAAATGTAACTTTAAAGAGACTTATTTATGAAAATAGTAACTTTAAAATAATTTATTGTTCTACTGAATGCAAAGACAATATGGAAACATATCCTACTATAATAATAACCGTATCAAATAGGGGGGAAGTATTGTCAAAAGTTAGAGATTATGCTTCACAACAAGAATATATAAAATTAATGAGAAGCATAATAAGAGATAGAGTTATCTTATCTGCACTATGTTCTTTTGTATGCTGTATCATTTTAGTATTTGTTATAATTTTTCTAGTACTTGTAAGACAAGAGGAAGACTATCCAATGAAAAAAGCCAATCGTAAAAAATAAAAGAGGGTTCACTTCACAGTGAACCCTCTTTTATTTGTCGAAATTTGTAAAAATATTTTTCTTGACAAAGTTTTATAAATATTGTATAAAATAATTAATATATATTTTAAATAAAACAATATTAAAT
>CANOPV010000095.1 GCA_947568605.1 uncultured Clostridium sp. | reverse complement strand
ATCAAAAAAAGCATACTTTGTATAGTATGCTTAATTATTTATCATCTTCATAATAATAGTCATCTTCTTCTAACTCGCCATCTTCTTCAAAGTTCCAAGGATTATATCTCCCCTGTCTAACTAAATCTTTTTGCCAATCTTCTAAATTGTAAGCATTCATTTCTGTTTCTAATTCTTCATCTATGTCATCATCCTCTTTTGATGAATTTAATGAATCAAGTAATGCTAACCCTATTAAAGCAGATCCAACTGAACTTTGCTTTTTAGTTTTAGGAACATATTGTGTAGTTGAAGATGGTGTCTTTTTGCTATTTATTGTAATTCTAATCTTTCTTGATAATTCTTCAGATAAATTCATAAGTTGTTTTAAAATATCCATCAAAATATCTTCCTCATTTTTTGAGTTTATAACTTGTTTATTAAAGTTATCTATTTGTATAGATACATTATTAGCATATTCAAAATATGAATTTCTTACCTTATCTTCAAAAGACAGTGCATTGTTTTTTATATAATCATTTGCATTATTTAAAGCCTCTTTGATTCCTTTTATATAGTTTTGAATTTCAGATATAAGAATTTGGTTATTTTTATCGCCTTTTGCTTTTAATATTAAAGCATAGATGTGTTTACAATACTCTTGTTTATCTTCAAAATAAGGACAAGTACAAGTTGCACTCTCAACAATATTATCATTTTCTTTGTCAAATGTAACAGTTGTATTATATATTTCTGTGCCATCTACCTTACAAGAATATTTATTCTCATTTTGTTTAAAATCAGATATTTTATTATTTAAATAATATTTCTCTCCTCTATTCCTTATTTGTGGTTGAAAATAATTATCATAAACACTTATATCAAAAACTTTCAATTCTTCTTTTATTTCTTTTTCAGTAAGTTTATTATTTTTTATAGTTGTTTTCTTATTTATATTAGTTGTTGCGTGTTTTTTTTCTAAAAGTTCTGCGATTTTTGATATTATCCAAACAATACCTGCAATAAGAAACGCTATTGCTTCAATGAACCATTTAAGGAGAAAATAGCCAATAAATATAAATGCTCCTAAAACAAATATAACATCTCCTATAGTAGGATCTTTCTTTCTTCTTGCCACTACTCTATACCTAATGCCTTATATACGGCGTCCTCTGGAGAATTATAGAATGAGATATTAAATTTTGCAAATAAATCGCTTGGTACACTTGTTATATCTACTGCAGATGACATAGGTAATAAAATCTTTTTTGCTCCAGAATCAAAGCAAACCTGTAATGTATTAGCAAGTTCTTCTACTTTACTAATTGTTCCACCAATACTCATACTTCCTAATATTACTAAACTATCTTGTAAAGGCTTTTTCAATGCACTACTACACATTGCAACAAATGCTGCCAATGATACATCTTTTGAAGCACCAACACCTTGTAAATCTTCAATATGTAATAAATAATCTATATTTTCTGTTTGAATACTAGCATTTATATTTTTCTTATTTCCTTTAAAATAGTTAAATGCAGTATTTAAGGCTTCTTTTGTTTCTCTATCTGTTCCTATTCCAGATGTTGTAAATCTTCCGTGTCCAACAGGAGATTCTACTTCTAATTTGAAAGTTCCTATCATTCCAGAATGACCTCTACCTATAAAATAAGTATGCCCTGCTTTTAATGTTCCCTCTGGAATAAGTTTTCCTCCTCCACACTCTGGTACTGATATAAAGTTTTCATCCATTGTATCTGTATCTATATATGAAAAATGTACATCATAAAATTCCATTCCACCTATTTTCTTTAATTGCTCTTTTACTCTTCTTCTACCAACTAAAGCATATTCTAGTATTTCTTTCAATTCTTCTTTGCTATATTCTCCATTAGGATATAAAAGTTTTACTAAACCAGATACAGTCTTTCTAACTGCTATAACATCTCTTTGATTTAGATTACTACCTAACTTAAAGTATTTATCTAATGAATCAGAGAATGTTCTCTTTCTCATTTCTCTAAAATACTCTGATAGATAATCTGTAATAAATCCATATTCATCTGTTATAAGTTCTGGTCGCATTTTAGGAATTTCCCAACCTGGCAAATAATAGTGCATTCTATCAAAGAAAGCCGAATCGTTTGCCATTTCTGGTGGGAATGGTTCAAATAAATGAGATGTTTTTAATAAAACTTCTACACTTTGATTTATATTTCCTACAAATACCATAGAAGCATTTGCGTTTTTTTCTTCTTTTCCTCTAGCAAAAGATCCAGAAGCCATATAGTCTTTCATTATTTGAATACCATCTTTATCTTTAAATGAAATTCCTGCAACTTCATCAAATGCAACACAATCCCACATACCAACTAATCCAATTTTCTTTTGACTCATATTATAGAAAAGGTTTGCGACTGTTGTTTGTCCTCCAGATACTAATATACTATTAGGAGATATTTCTTTATAGATATGTGATTTTCCTGTTCCTCTTGGACCGAGTTCACATAGATTATAATTGTTCTCAACTAATGGTACTGCTCTTTCTATATAGTGCCACTTTTGTATTTCAGTTAGTCTAGTTGGTTCTATTCCCATAGAACGAATTAAAACATCTATCCATTCTTCTTTTGTAAAATGACTTCTTCCCTCAAATAGTCCTGTTAAGTCCATATTAGGTAATTGAATTGGATCTAAACTAGCGACTACAAATGGTATTCTAATTTTATTTTGGTCATCATAAGAATAACTAACTTTTATAATACACCAAATTCCACCAACTAATAACTTTTCATATTTTTTTACTATATCTTCGCTAATAAGTGCGTCTTTAATTCCAAGATTAGAAAACTCTGCTTGATATATATCTAACTTTTCATTTAGCCTAACAGTTACTTTATCAATAATCGTATAGATACCTTTTTCTTTGATTTTAGATTTTATCTTTTCTGCTTCATCTGGTCTAACAAAGTTATCTGCTAAAATCTTTTTTACTGTTTCAACGCCATCACGAATAGCATTTTCATCATCAGTAGCACAATACATACCTAGTAAATATTCAAGAACATATACAGGAACATTTGCACCCTCTTTTATTTTTTTAGTTAAATCTTTTCTTACTACTTTTCCTGGAAAGTATTTATTTAACTTTTCATTTAGTTCTTCCACTTGTTACACCTCCTAAAAATCAAAATTATTTACTATTGCTATATCAATGTAGAATTTAACTCTTGGTAGTTCTATACCTGTTTCTTCATCAGTAATAACTAAATAATATGGTTTAGTTCTATCATATTCTATATTCTTAAATACAAATTTTTCTCTAAAGAATCTATCTTTAACTTCTGTATTTTCATAATTAGCAATTATAGTACATTCATCAGATACTCTATTTCCATTTTCATCTTCAAAATGAAGTAAATATCTACAAGGCTTATTGTTCTCATCAATATTTGAATCCTGTAAAAATTCTAAATAAGTAATTGCATTAGTTATTTTTGCAGTTAAACCACTATAAGTAATACCAACCTTTTTAGATTCTTCACTTGTTCTTGTTGATTTGAAATCAATTACAGGAACAATTACTTCCTGTGGAAGTATTCCTCCGTGAACATAGTTTATTCCACTACCTTGTCTTGCATATATGATATTTCCTTTTGGAACATTTACATATCCACTATTCGCACCAAAAACATAACTTAAATCAACTGATATAATTCCTTCTTCTTTTGATGGCTCATTTGAATAAGCATATCTAGTTTTTTGTTTAGTAGCATTAGTTTCTTTTGTTGTTTTTTCATAACTTTCCACTTTTCCTCTTTTATAGAAGAAACCGTGATCTGCAGTAATAAATACATTAACTCCACTAAATGTTGTATGTAAATCTCTTACTAACTTTTCTATTTCATCAATAGCAGTTTGACAAGCCTCAAATATTTTTGCTTCATTATGTTCTCCTGCATTATCTACTGTATCGTGATAGATATATACAATTTTCTTTCCAGAAAACATCTTTTTCCATTCCATTTTAGTCATTTCATACATATCATTGTATTTTACTGCAAGAGAATCCACATTTTCTTTTTGCAATATTAGTTCTCTATCTTTTACAGAACTAGATGTCATACCATCAACTAAAATATCATCACTATCATTTACTCTTGTTAATTCTTTATTAGGTAGTAATGCAGCCATACCTAATTTTGTATATGATGGAACAAGTCCTAACATATAATCAATTTCTGATTTACTACTAAATGTCTTTAATCTATCTGTAAGTTCTTTAGCACATTCATATCTAAATGCGTCTGATATAATAACAATTATTCTATCTTTCTTATCATTAAATGGTGCTACATAAGTTTTATAGAACTTGTTTTGCATTGTCATTCTATTAGAATTATACTTGTCCATATTCTCAACAGAATCACTCCATTTAATAGATAACTCACTTATAAAGTCATTTACATATACATTTTCTACTCTATTTTTTAAATTGATAAACATATCTTTGTCTTCAATATTATCAAAATGATAGTAAATCTTTCTATACAATGTATCAACTTCGCTAAAACTTTCTGTATAGTCTTTAGCAAACTTATCTATATCTACTGTCTTTATTGAATCTTCTATATCTTTTATCTTCTCAAAGAATCTAATAGCATATTTTATAAAGTTATATTCATTTTCATAAGTATCAAACCAATATTTATTCTCTCTATAATCTAAATAATTAGTATATTTTTCATATTCTCCTATACCATTAAATAACTTATCAATAATATAACTTAATACATATTTATCAATACATTTAAAAGTATCACTTGCTTTATATTCTTCTATATCAAGATTTTTTATTAAATCTTG
>CANOPV010000094.1 GCA_947568605.1 uncultured Clostridium sp. | reverse complement strand
ATTTTAACGAAGAATTGTTATATTGATTAATTTAATTTTTATTTAGGGCGAAATTCGGTTATTCTCACGGGAATTCCTAACCGATTTCGCCCCTACATTTCTCTACATTTTTAATTTTTACATAAAATTTATAATTAATATATTTATTTTATCGATTTAATCTTTCTAATACTGTATATCTACATCGTCATAAATTTCTTTATATATTGGTGCTAATTCTTTTAAATCTTCAATTTTGACATTTCTAATCATTTCTATACCTTTCTTCATTATTCTGCACTATATACTAAAATTTCTTCTAGATTTTCATTTTCAAGTAAAGAACCTTTTATACTTCCAGTAGTTATAATATCAACTTGCTTTTTTAATGCTTCTTCCAATGCAAATTTTACTTCTACTATTTTAAATCCACCAATAACATCTTCTGTTCTTACAATAATGTCAATATCACTATCTTTTCTTTGCTTTTTCTTTGCATAAGAACCAAATAACCAAATATATGCTAAATTATATCTTTCAGCAACTGGCTTTATTTTCTCTTTTATTTTTTCTAATTCTAACAATTTACATCACCTCATTTAAGATATCTTGGCAAAATTTCTTTATTTTATCCGTCTCCTCATCCGCAACATTCCATAATATTTCTTTATCAATAGTTTCATAATTATGTACAACAATATCACGCATTCCTGCAATATTCTTCCACGAAATTTCATTATATTTTGTTCTAAAATCCATAGGTAATTTTTTTACCAATTCTCCAATTTGAGTAATTGGCGTTAATATAGCATTTTGGTAAATATTATTATTTTCAAAATTTGAGTAGTTATTGCCAAAAAACTTCTTTGTATCATTTATTATGTTACAATGTTTTATAATGGTTTGCAATACTTTTTTTGTTCTTTCATCTATCATATTATTAATTCTCCTTTATGACTTAAATTATAACATATCATTTTTTTGTACGCAACTAAAAATTTTATTTACTTTTTATTTTCTGCCTTACATATTCGTATAGTATTACTCCTGTTGCGACTGATGCATTTAGGCTTTCTGTTTTTCCTAGCATTGGTATTTTTACTTGTGTATCTGCTATTTCTAATATTTCTTTTGAAACTCCATTTGCTTCATTCCCTATTACTATTACATTTTTATTTAGTGTTACATCATAAAAATTATCTTGCGTTTCTAATGATGTTACCAAAACTTTAAATTTGTGTTTTTTTATTTCTTTTATTGTTTGAACTAAATTTTCTGCTTCTATTATATTTACTCTAAAAATTGCTCCCATTGTTGAACGCACTACTTTTGGATTATACGCATCTGTTGTATTTTTTGAAACTATTACTTGTGTTAGCCCTACACTGTCTATTGTTCTTAATATTGTTCCTAGATTTCCTGGGTCTTGTATTCCATCTAATACTACTATTAAATCTTCCTCAAAATTGATATTTCTATCTTTTTCTTGTTTATTTATAACTGCAAGTATTCCTTGTGGAGTTTGAGTATCTGTTATCATATTATATATTTTTTCTGTTACATATATACAATTATATTTTGCAATTTCATATAATAATTTTGCTTCAATTTCTCCGTTTCTTACACAATCTTCACATATAACTATTGTATCTATGTTTGCTTTTTCTTGTATTGCTTCTTCAATTATTTTTATGCCTTCTATAATGTATTTTCCATCTAAATTACGATATTTCTTTTCTTTTAATTTTCTAATATCTTTTATAATTTCATTATCCTTGCTTGTTATTACTTGCATTTTCTAAAAACTCCTTTATTTCTTTTAACACAATGTTGTCTGATATATTACTTAATTTATATGTTATGTAAGGCACAGTTTCTGCTGAAAATTGAATTTTATTTTTATATTTTTTTATTAATTCATCTATAACATTAAAATCAAATTTATTTATGTCAAAATAAAATACAATGTTTGTATGTTTTTGACTGATTTTTATTACATTACATTTTTTGCATAATTGTTTTATTTCAGCAATTTTTAATAGATTTTGGGCTTCTTCTGGGATGTTTCCGTATCTATCTATCATTTCATCTGTTATATCTTGTATGTCTTCTTTTGTTTTGCATAATGCAATATTTTGATATATATCAATCTTTTGACTGCTATTTTCTATATATTCATCTGGTATGAAACTTGAAACATTTATATCTATTTGTATTTCTGTTTCTTCTTCTATAACTTCTCCTTGCATTTCTTTTACTACTTCATCTAATAATTTACAATAAGTGTCATATCCTACTTGGTCTATATGACCGTGTTGTATTTCTCCGAGTAGACTTCCTGCTCCTCTTATTTCTAAATCTCTCATTGCTATTTTAAAGCCTGAACCAAATTCTGTAAATTCTTTTATTGCTTTTAATCTCTTGTCTGCCACTTCTGATAATAGTTTGTCTCTTTTATATGTGATATATGCATAACTTTGAAGATTTGCTCTTCCCACTCTTCCTCTAATTTGATATAATTGTGCTAAACCTAATCTATCTGCATTTTCTACTATAATTGTGTTTGCATTTGGTATGTCTATTCCAGATTCTAGTATTGTTGTACATACTAATACATTTATTTTTTGATTAATAAAATCGTACATTATTTCTTCTAATTCATTTCCTGTCATTTTTCCGTGTGCAAATCCTACTTTTGCTTCTGGTATAAGTCTTGCAACATCATTTGCCTTTTTTTCTATTGTTTCAACTTTGTTGTATAAATAAAATACTTGCCCTCCTCTTTCTAATTCTTTTGTGATTGCTTCTTTTATTACTTCTTCGTCATATTCTAATACATAAGTTTGTACAGGTTTTCTATTTTGGGGTGGCTCATATATTACAGACATATCTCTTACCCCCACAATTGACATGTGTAATGTTCTTGGTATTGGTGTTGCTGTCATTGTTAGTACATCTACACTGTTTTTTAATTCTTTTATTTTTTCTTTATCCTTTACTCCAAATCTGTGTTCTTCATCTATTATTAATAGTCCTAGGTCTTTGAATTCTACATCTTTACTTAGTATTCTATGTGTTCCTATAATTACATCTATTTCCCCTAATTTTAATTTTTTTACAATGTTTTCTTGCTCTTTTTTTGTTCTAAATCTATTTAGTAATTCGACTCTTATTGGGAAGTCTTTCATTCTTTCTTTGAATGTTTGATATTGCTGTTCTGCAAGTACTGTTGTTGGTACTAAATATGCAACTTGCTTTTGATCCATACAGGCTTTAAATGCTCCTCTTAATGCAACTTCTGTTTTACCATATCCAACATCACCACATAGTAGTCTATCCATTGGCTTTTGCTGTTCCATATCTTTTTTTACTTCTTCTATACATCTTAATTGGTCATCTGTTTCTACATATTGAAAACTGTCTTCAAATTCTTTCTGCCAAGGTGTATCTTTACTAAATGCGTATCCTTTAACTTTTTGACGCTTTGCATATAGTTCTATTAGGTTTCTTGCTACTTCTCTTAAATTAGACTTTACTTTTGCTTTTGTATTTTCCCATTCTTTGCTTCCTAATCTATTTAATTTTAAGGTTCCTTCTCCTGCTCCTACATATTTTCTAATGTTGTCTAATGCGTTTGTTGGAATATATAAAATATCGTCATCTCTATATTTTATTTTTATATAGTCTTTTACTGTTCCATCTGCTTTTATAGTATTTACTCCAATGAAAATTCCTATTCCGTGTGTTCTATGCACAACATAGTCTCCTACTTTTAAGTCTGCAAATACTACTTTTTCACTTTGATTAAATGTTGTGTTTGTTTTTTTTCTTTTTCTAGTTTCTTTGTTAAATAATTCTTCTCCTGATATTACTATTAATTTACAATCATAAGATTCAAAACCTGTTGATAACATTCCGACTGTTACTATTACTTTTCTAGTTTCTATTTCTTTATCTAATTTTTCAATGTATTTGTGTGGTATCTCGTTTTCTAATAATAGTAATGATACTTTTTTTGCGTTTTCTTCGTTTCCTCCTATTATTATTATCTTTTTTTCTAATTCTATTGCATTTATTATTTCTTCTAGTAATAATTCCATACTGTTTTTAGTATAGTTTACTTCTCTGAATGTGAAGTTATATGTGTTTTTCCTGTTTGTTGTAATATCGTTTTTTTCTAAATATATTAATTGTTGTTTTTTTAATATATCTTCTATTTCTTCATAATTATATATTGTTTCTAATATGTTTGGTATGATTTTTTCTTTGTCTATTAATGATTTTATTACAAGGTTGTTATCGTTTATTATATTTTCTGACCTTGCTTTTACTTTTGCTTCTTCATCTATAAATATTAAGTATTTGTTAAATAAGTATTCTAATATGTTTGATTTTTTTGTATAAAAGCAATTAAAGTATTTGTCTATTTTTCCTGCATAGTTTCCATTTTTTATTTGTTCTAAGTCTAATAATAATTGCTCATTTTCAGCATAAATGTTTTGTATTTTATTACAGATTTCTTCTATATTTTTTTCTAGTATATATTCGTGTGCTGGGTATATTTTTATTTCTTTTAGGTTTTCTATTGACCTTTGTGATGATATGTTAAATATTCTTATTGAGTCTATTTCGTCTCCCCAAAATTCAAGTCTTACTCCTTTAATATTTGATATTGATATATCTACTATTCCGCCTCTAATGCTGAATTGTCGTCTTCCTTCTATTAGGTCTGTTCGTTCATATCCTAGATTTATTAATTTATTAGTAGATTCTATGCTTTGACCATATGGATTATTAATAGATTTACAATAAGATGGAACAGCAGCATCACATAAACATAGTTTTCTAACACCATAACCTCTATATAATTGCATATATCGTGTA
>CANOPV010000093.1 GCA_947568605.1 uncultured Clostridium sp. | reverse complement strand
ACTTGCATTATATTTACCATTAACAACAGCATATCCATTATTCAAATGGTTATATATGAAAATTAATGATACAAAAGACATTAGAGATTCTATTGGAGATTATGGCGGAATTGATTTATCAGATAAAACTATTGGTTGGGGACCATATACTTGTGAAACATCACTTGGTATGGATAAAGATACTTCTAAAACTGTTAAAATACCTGAATTAAGAAGATTTGAATCTTTGTTGGTTGTTGGTGTTTCAGGTTCTGGTAAAACTTCTATGATTTTTGAACCAATGATTGCAAAAGATTTAGAAAAGAAAAACTTTTTTAGGGAAATATCAAAAGAAATGGGATTTACAGCATTAAAAACTGGAATTGCTACTTTAAATTGCCCTTATGATAATAATTATTTAAATAAAAACTTTAATTTGAATATGATTCAGGCTACATCTGGTAAAGAAAAATTATATAAAATATATATGAATAAAATGATTTTAAATGATTCAGATAATATTACTTATAAAAATATAGGTTTAACTTACTTATCACCTGACTTTGAATCAACATCACATATATTAGAAGTCGCAAAAAATTTAGATATACCAGTTAATTTAATAGACCCTACATTTCCTGATTCACCTGGATTAAATCCTTTTATATATGATGACCCAACTGCTACTGCACTTGCAATATCTTCTGTATTGAAAGGTATGTATGCTTCTACTCATACAGATGTTGAAGAAGCATTTAGAGAGAATATTACAATACAAGCAGTAGAAAATTTATCTATTTTATTAAAAGAAATGTATCCTAGATTACACGATGGTCTACTACCTAATTTAGAAGATTTATTAGAATTACTTACAAATTTAGAAAAAATTCCAGAAATCTCTGAAAAAAATAAATTACAATTAAATTATTTTAAAAAGAATTTTTATAGTACTGGTACTGGTAGAGCAGATACTGAAAAATATGTATATTCTGCTACAACTCAATTAGATAATTTATTAAGAATATCTAGTGTTAGAAATATTCTTTGTAACAGAGTAAATAATATTGATTATGATAAAGCACTTGCTAATGGAGAAATCACATTAATTTGTACAAGAAGAGGAGATTTAGGTGCAACTGCTCATAAAGCATTTGGTTTATTCTTCTTACTTATAATGCAATATTCTGTATTAAGAAGACCTGGAAATGAAAGAACAAGAATACCTCATTTCTTATATATAGATGAGTTTTCAGATTTTATTTGTTCTGCAACAGATTCTATATTTACTTTATATAGAAAATATAGAATTGGTACTATTATATCAGCACAAAATCTTGGTCAATTAGGAGATGAGAAATCAACAAAGAGACAGACAATACTTGCAAACTGTGCTTCAAAAATAGTATTTGGAAATAATACTCCTGCTGATAATGATTGGTGGTCATTAGAACTTGGAGAAAAACGTGAATGGACATTTAACAATACTTACGATACTGCTAAAGGTGAATATGATAAAAAATTGGGTGGAATTTTATATAAATGGAAACCAAATTATCAACCTGGTAAAGTTCAATCATTAAAGTTTAAAAATTGTATGTATAAAGTTAAAGATATGAAAGGCAAAAATTTAATTGGTACAATGACAGTAGATTTCTTAGAGTCAAAATATAAGGAAAAACATTCTTCTAAAAATTATAATTTTACTAAATTTACAAATGGCATTGTTACCGATTCTACTGAATCTAAACCTAAAAAAAATAAATTTAAACCACGTGAAATTGAATTTGATAATACAAACGGAGAAATAGACCCTATTCAAACAGATACTAATGATTCAAAATATTTGTTTGATAATGAAGATGCAATTATATTTGATTTTAAGAAGAATAAATAAGTATTTGCAGAACCCCCAGTCGTGCAAAGCACGACAGCCCCCTTATTAAAGGGGCCAAGGTCTTGCCTCCCTTAAATAAGGGAGGTGGCACGTAGTGCCAGAGGGTTTTAAAACCAAAAAATCTCTTTGTTTTGCAAAGAGATTTTTTATTTTTATGAATTAAAATTATAATGTTTCATTATCCAGTCTGATGAATTAAATGGTTCTAATGTTTCGGGTGTTCCATAGTCTTCTTTATTTGTTTCTACTCTAATACTTGTTATTACTGGTGGATTTACTGGCGTTGATTGTTCTTTATTTGATGAAGAATTTTCATCTTCTCCTTGTTCTTCTACTTTTATTTCTGCTGATGCAATTTTTTCTACTACATCCATTCCTTCTATAACTTTTCCAAAACCACAGTATATTCCATTTAAATTTGTAGAATCTTTTGTTGTTATAAAGAATTGACAACCTGCTGAATTGTAACTTTCTGTTGTTAAGTCTGGTGATAATGCTGTATAACTTGACCTTGCCATTGCAAGTACTCCTTTTTCAAATTTTAAGTTATTATCTTTATAACTATTAACAGTAAATTCGCCTTTTATTGAATATGCTTTGTCTTTATCAGAATCTTTTTCAATATCATCTCTTATATCGCTTAAAACTGGACTACCTGTTCCATCTCCTAATGGGTCTCCTCCTTGAATCATAAAATCTTTTATAATTCTATGAAATGTTAATCCATCATAAAAACCATTATTCGCTAATTTTACAAAATTTGATACTGTATTTGGTGCTATTTCTGGATATAATTCAATTTTTATTGTTCCATAATTTTCTACTTCCATAGTAGCAATTGGATTTTCTCTTTTTCTTAAAAATTTTTGATAATAGCCAAATATCAAAATACCAATTAATACTAATACTATAAGTATTGATATTATTATAATAATATTTTTTGATTTCATTAAAATTCCTCCTAAAATTAAATTATACATATTGTATCATACATTTTAAAAATTTCAAGTATTAAATTGGAATATTATCAAAAACAAATTGTTCTTGCATTCTTTTTAATGATTGTTTAATTGTTCTTGCTCTTACTTCTCCTATTCCTTCTACTTCATCTAATTTTGGAATATCTGCTATTAAAATATTTTGGAATGATTTGAATTTTTTTACTAGATTTTCTACAATATTTGTTGGCATTCTTGGTACTTTATTTAATAATCTATAACCTCTTGTAGATACTCCCAATTCATCATAATTATCAAATCTTTCATAACCTAAAATTTTTGCAATAATTTGTACATTCATTAATTCATCATAATCTAAATTTTCTATTTCTGTTAATATTTTTTCTGATGTTTTCTTTTTTCCTTGTGATATGTAATCTTTTATAATTAATAACTCTTCTTTTTCTAAGCCTCCTAACAATTCTTCTAATTGCATTTCTATTAATCGTCCTTCTTCTCCTAATTCAAATATTTTATTTTGGACTTCTGCAACAACTTTCATAACCATTTCTGCTCTTTGAATTGCAGTTATAACATTATCTAATGTTACAATATCATTAAATTCATATTCGTTTAAAATATTTAGTTTGTTATCAAATACAGTTTTATATTTTTCAACAGTTTGTAATGCTTGATTAGCACTTGTTAATACTTTTGCTGTATCTTCTATTACATATCTATAATTTCCTTTAAATAGTGTAATGATATTTCTTCTTTGAGATATACTAATTACTAATTCTCCCGTTTGTTTTGCTGTACGTTCTGCTGTTCTATGTCTAGTTCCTGTTTCTTTTGTTTCAATATTTGATGATGGGATTAATTGAGTGTTCGCAAGTAAAATTTTCTTTAAATCACTACTTACTACTATTGCTCCATCCATTTTTGCTAATTCGTATAATTTTGAAGAACTATATTCTTCGTTAATATTAAATCCCCCATCAACTATATCCATTACTTCTTTTGAATCTCCAACAACTATTAATGCACCTGTCTTTGCCTTTAAAATATTGTCTAGTCCTTGTCTAAATTCTGTACCTGGTGAAACAAGTTTTAAAATATCTATCATTATGTACCCCCTTTTTAATTCTAATAATTAATAACCCCCAGTCATCTTCGATGACAGCCCCCTTATCAAAGGGGCCAAGATTTAGTATACCTTTTAAGAGCAGACTGACAAAGGCAGCCCCTTGCCTCCCTTATTTAAGGGAGGTCGCACAAAGTACTGGAGGGTTTTATAGTTACTTATAATTTAATTTTAAATATTTAATTGCTTCATTTATGTTTTTAACTCCAATGACTTGTATATCATATTTTTCTTTTAATAATCTTTTATTACTTTCTGGTATTATGCAAGTTTTAAAACCTAACTTTTCTGCTTCTTTAATTCTTTTATCAATTAAATTAACACTTCTAACTTCTCCTGTTAACCCAACCTCTCCTATTACAACAATATCTTTTGGAATTGCAATATTTTTAAAACTAGAACTTACTGCTAAAACTATTCCTAAGTCAATAGCAGGCTCATTAATTTTAATACCACCAACAACATTTAAGTAGGCATCTTGATTTCCTAACATTAAACCTGCTTTTTTTTCTAAAACTGCAATTAGTAAAGTTAATCTATTATAATCTATACCATTTGCCGTTCTTCTTGGTAACCCAAAAACACTTGGTGTTGTTAATGCTTGTAATTCTATAAGCAAAGGTCTTGTTCCTTCAATAGTAGAAACTATTATAGAACCTGCTGGGTTATCGTCTCTTTCAGATATTAAAACAGAGGATGGATTTTTAATTTCAACCATTCCTTCGTTTTCCATCTCAAACATACCTAATTCGTTTGTTGAACCAAATCTATTTTTTACGCTTCTTAAAATTCTATATGAAAAATATCTTTCTCCTTCTAAATATAAAACTGTATCTACCATATGTTCTAATACTCTTGGTCCTGCTAGACTTCCGGTCTTTAGTAACATGCCCAATTATTATTGTAGTAATTGCCTTTTGC
>CANOPV010000092.1 GCA_947568605.1 uncultured Clostridium sp. | reverse complement strand
TTTCCATTCTCATCTTTCCAAGGAGATAAGAAACTTCTGCAACCCATAGGGCTAAACACATTTCCCTCATAATTTTCACGCATTTTTTTAGCAGAAATGTAATCAGGATATAATCTTTTTGCAGAACATTTTACAGCAAGTTTTGTTAAATAATCATATTCTCCGCCTTTTAGGCAGTTATGCTCATCTAATACATATATTAATTTTGGAAATGCTGGTGTAACATAAACACCTTTTTCATTTTTAATACCTTTATATCTTTGAACAACAATTTCTTCAATTACCATAGCATTTTCTTTTATATATGGGTCATCCTTTTTTAAATTTAAGAATATAGTAACAAAAGGAGATTGACCATTTGTAGTCATTAATGTATTAATTTGGTATTGCATAGTTTGAACACCAGAAGAAATTTCTTTTTTTAATCTTTGATTTGTAAGTCTTTCTATCATTTCAGGAGATAATTCATCTCCAAATTCTTCTTCAATTTCTTTTTTAAATTTATCATAGCTTTTTCTTACATATTTTCCTAAATGACTTATATCAACAGATTGTCCACCATATTGATTTGAAGCAACAGCAGCGATAATTTGTGTCATAACAGTACAAGCGACTTGAAAACTTTTTGGAGATTCTATTAACTTTCCATTCATAACAGTACCATTATCAAGCATATCGCCAATATTAATTAAACAACAATTAAAGATTGGTTGTAAGAAATAATCCATATCGTGAAAATGAAGAATTCCATCTTCGTGTGCCTTAGTAATTTTTTCAGGTAATAAAATTCTTTTAGTTAAATCTTTTGAAACTTCTCCTGCTATATAATCTCTTTGAGTAGAAGCAAGAACAGCATTTTTATTAGAATTTTCTTCTAATAATTCTTTATTTTGATTTTTAATTAAACCTAATATTGATTCATCAGTTGTATTCTTTTTTCTAATTAATGCTCTATTATAACGATAAATCATATATTTTTTAGCAAGTTCAAATTTTTTCATATCCATTAATTGTTGCTCAATGATGTCTTGAATATCTTCAACTAGAATTCTTTTTCTATCTATTTCTTCAATATATTTTGTTATTTCTCTAATTTCTGTTTTATTTACTCTTTCTCTTGCTTTTACTTCTTTGTTTGCTTTTTCAATAGCAAGTTCAATCTTTTCTCTGTTGTAATCAACAGCTCTTCCGTCCCTTTTTATTACTTTCATTACTATGTTTCCCCCTTAAATATTTTATCTATACAAATTTAATTTGTTTCTTGAAGTTATTATATATCAAAATATTTTATTTTCTGTTGCAAATGCAACAAAAACGAAAATATTTTTTAAAAAAATTGCTAACCTTTACCATTCTAAGTAAAGACAAAATAAGATTTTTTTTGACAAAAATTTTTTTTCAAAAAACCTTGCATTACCAATACATTTAATATATAATATTGACATAAATTAAACACGAACAATAAGACAAAGCGAACATTTTCATAGAATAATGTATTTATATTTAATAATTTATAAAATTTCGAATGTGATTGGAGTGCAAAATTGTTCAAAGAACCCACAGTCATCTTCGATGACATTCCCCTTAATAAAGGGACCAAGTTTAAGCAATTTCTTCGAAGTGCAGACGACTGATAATCGTACCTACACTCTTGCCTCCCTTAAATAAGGGAGGTGGCACGTAGTGCCAGAGGGTTCTTAATTAAATTAAAAAATTGCAAAAACATCCGTAGGGGCGATTTTAACCGCTCGTTCTACAAAGGCTAGACCCTAATAAAAAATGTAGGGGCGAAATCGGAAAGGAATACCTGTAAGACACGACCGAATTTCGCCCTAAACAAAAATTACAGAAAAATTAAATTACACGATGGTACTGTGCCCAGAAAGAAATAAATAATAAAACAATAAAATAGGAGAAGAAAATGGAAATTTCAAATTTAATAAAAGATACATTTAATAATTGTATAAAAATGCAAAGAAAATTTTTCAAAAAAGGCGATGTAATCACCAATTATATTGAAAAAAGAAAACAAATATGTATTTTAATTTCAGGAAATGCAGACTTAATAAGATATGACCTAAACGGAAACAAAGACATAATAGAAAATTATAGTAAAAATGACATATTTGGAGAAGCCTTGTACCCAGTAAACACAAACAATGAACTATTTGTACAAGCAACAGAAAACTCAGAAGTAATATTATTTTTATATGATGACATTAAAACAAAATGTAAAAATAATTGTAAATACCATTCAACACTAGTATCAGGACTTTTAGAATATGTAATAAACAATGCAGTAAATCAAAATACAAGAATAGAAATACTATCAAAAAGAACAATAAGAGAAAAGTTATTAAGTTATTTTTCATTATTATCAACAAAAAGTTTTAGTAAAACAATAACACTTCCATTTTCACTAACAAATTTAGCAGACTATCTAAGTGTAGACAGAAGCGCAATGATGCGTGAAATAAAAAGCCTAATAAACGAGGGTTTTATTTCAAAAAATAAAAATAAAATTAGAATACTATATTAATTTTAAGCCGAAGAAAGCGGAGCAAAATAACTAACTAGTCTGAACAGTAACAATAATAAATAGAATTGTTAATCAAATTTCATAAAAACATTGTATAAACTTTCCAAATTATATTATAATATAAAATATAAACACAATGTGTTAAAAGAAAGGAGAATTTTATGAATTGTAATCAAGAAAAAATAAGAGAGGGAATAACACTTCACACAATAAAAACAGAAAAGTTCAAAACAAACCTATTAGCAGTATATTTAACAACACCATTAAAAAGAGAAACAGTAACATTAAACGCACTAATACCAGCAATATTAAAAAGAGGAAGTAAAAATATTAAAACATCAGACGAAATAAGTAAAAAACTAGAAGAAATGTATGGAGCATCATTCGACTGTGGTATAGATAAAATAGGAGATAATCAAGTATTAAAATTCTATTTAGAATCAATAAACAATGAATTTTTGCCAATAAATGAAAATTTATTAAAAGAAAGCATAGATAAATTACTTGAAATAGTATTCAATCCATTATTAGAAAATAATAAATTTAAAGAAGAATATATAAACAGCGAAAAAGAAAATCTAAAACAAATAATAGAAGGAAAAATAGACAATAAAGCACAATATGCCTTTACAAGATGTATAGAAGAAATGTACAAAAATAAACCTTATGGTCTATATAAATATGGATATGTAGAAGACTTAGAAAATATAAATGCTGAAAATTTATATAATCAATATCAACAATTAATTAAAAATTGTAAAATAGATATATTTATTTCTGGTAATATCAATGAAAAAATACTAGAAATAGTAAAAGAAAATGAAAATATCAAAAAAATGAATGAACGTCAGGCACAATATATAATAAGTGGTGAAAAATTAGATGAACAAAATGAAATAAAAACAATAGAAGATAGATTAGAAATTTCACAAGGAAAACTAGTAATAGGCTTAAATATAAATGAAGATACAAAACAATCAAGATATATAGCAACAGTATATAATGCAATATTTGGAGGGATACCCACTTCAAAAATGTTTCAAAATGTAAGAGAAAAGGCAAGTCTTGCGTATTCTGCAAGTTCTAGTTATTTAAAACATAAAAATAATATATTTATAAGATGTGGAATAGAAGTTGAAAATTATGAAAAAGCAGTAGAATTAATAAAACAACAATTAGAAGAAATGAAAAATGGAAATTTTACAGAAGAAGAAATAAATAGTGCAAAAACCAATATAACTGCAACAATAAAATCAATACCAGATGAGCAAGATACAGAAATAACATATTATTTTGGGCAAGAATTATCTGAAATAAAAATGGCATTTGAAGAATACGAAAGTAATATAAACTCTGTTACAAAGCAAAATATAATAGATTTTGCAAGCAAAGTTAAAATTAATACAATTTATTTTTTAAGAGGAAATTAAACATTCAATTCTTCGTTAAAATATTTAAAAATATGCTTCGTTATTTTATAATTCTTCGTTAAAATTATTTTTTTAATTCATTGGCTCCAAAGACTAAAGTCATATTGTCGCATAATTTCATTAAAAAAATAATTCTTTAACTCGAATTGTCTTAAAAAAAGCAATTTTTAAATACCTTTTAGCTCGAATTTCATTTTAGATAAAATTGTAAAATAAATTTTTGACTCACACTTTGCTTAAATATTTAGAATAAAGGTAGTAACTTAGAATAAGACAGATTTTGATAATTTATTTTTTAATATTTTAACGACGCGCAGTTTTGGAGGACATTAATAAAATATAAATTATATTGATAATGAGTAGAAAAAAAGGTTTAGATAAATTATTTTATGAGCGTCCGACCAGTAAGGCGTTTAAAATATTAAAAAAAATAAATTATCAAAATAACTGTCTTAACTATATAATTAAAATATTAAAACTAATTTGAAAGGAAAGATAAAAATGCAAATTATAGAAAATTTAAAAGTCAAAGAAAAACTATATATAGAAAAATTAGAAAATGGGCTAACAGTAATGATAATTCCAAAGAAAAACATACAAAAAAAATATGTAATATTTGGAACAAACTTTGGTTCAATAGATAACCATTTTATAGACCCAAAAAATAATCAAGAAATATCAATTCCAGATGGAGTCGCACACTTTTTAGAGCATAAAATGTTTGAACAAAAAAGTGGAAAAAATAGTTTAGACACATTATCAGCCTTAGGAGTAGACGCAAACGCATATACAACAAATGACCATACAGCATATTTATTTGAAACAACTGAAAACTTTTATGAAGCACTTGATGAACTAATGGATTATGTACAAAATCCATATTTTACAGATGAAAATGTAGAAAAAGAAAAAGGAATTA
>CANOPV010000091.1 GCA_947568605.1 uncultured Clostridium sp. | reverse complement strand
GTAGTAATTTTATATTAAAGGACGTTATTAATAATATAGGTAATATATTAAGTTATATGAACCCGTTTTCTGATAATTTTATTTTAAAGGATGTTTTAGATTACTTGAACCCTTTTAGTCAAAACTTTTTTGGGCATAAGATAACTGAACTTATAAGAGTTGCATTAGAAGAATTATTCGTTCCTGACGAAGAAAATATTAATAATAAATTAAATGAGATAAAAAGCAAATTTGCGTTCGTTGATAATATAAAGAATTCTGCCAATTCTATTAAAAACTTATTAACAAATGTAAATGGTGTTCCAACATTTAAAGTAAATTTAGGTAAAACAAAATATACAGAAGAAAAAGAAGTTACTATTATAGATTTAAGTTTTTATGCTCCATATAAACAATATGGAGATATGTTTATAAGTGCTTTTATGTATTTATTTTTTATATGGAGAGTATTTAGTAATTTACCAAATATAATTAGTGGCGTTGGTTCTAATACTGTTGATATAATAGATGTTTCTAAAAAAATGAAATAAAAGGAGTTTTTTATGGTTACTAATTTTTTATTAAATCCTATTTTTAATTTTGTTAATATTTTGTTAAGTCCTCTTAATTTAGTGAGTTGGACGCTTGATAAAATTATGAATATACCTTTATTAACCTCTTTTTTAGAAGTTGTTGCTTATATAATACCTTGGGGGTATTTGTATCCTTTAATACTTATAATATTTGGCATTATTGGTTTTAAAATTATTATTTCTTTAATCAAAACTATATGGGATATTTTACCTGTTTTATAAGAGGTTTTTATATGTTTGTTTTAATATGTATTTTATTTATTAGTTTATGTATATGTTTTATCTATTTGCTTAATAGAATTTTAGCAAATGAAAAAGATTTAGAAATGCTTTTCGATTACTATGAAAACTCATTTAAGCAAATAGATAATAACATACATAATAGAAAAAGAGGTATATAAATGTTTGATATATTTTTTAATTTATGTAAAAGTATAATCATAATGTTAAAATATCCGTTTTATTTATTAATTGGTATATTTGCATTGTTTTTTATACTTTGTAGCATATTTGTAGTTATTAGATTATTAGAAGGAAAACGATTTAAAAAAGGACAAGCCCGAAGAATAAAACAAGAAGGATTTTTTTATAAAATATTTATTAAATTACCTCGACAATTTGTCGACGACCTTTTCGACAAAGACCCTGATTTTTTTAAATATCAAGGCTGTGTTATTTTTGAGGGCAGACAAGGAAAAGGCAAAACAATAAGTATGATAGAATTTGCAAGGCGTATGCAACAAGAATATCCTCTTGCAAATTGCTGTTCTAATATAAAATATAAATATCAGGATAAAAAGTTGACTGACTGGCGAATGTTAATGAATTATAAAAATGGAATTTATGGTGTAATAGTCATTATGGACGAGCTTCAAAATTGGTTTAGTTCTAACGACAGTAAAAATTTTCCGCCCGAAATGCTTACAATAATTACACAGAATAGAAAAAATCGTAGAATTATTTTAGGTACATCACAAAATTTTTATTTACTTGCGAAAGCCATTAGGTCGCAAGCAACGGAAGTGCGACGTTGCACGACGTTGCTGCGGCTGCCTTACAATTGTTCGTCGTTTCGAACCAATTTTAGATAGCGAGGGAATAGTACAAGAGTTTAAACCTCGCGGAATGTATTTTTTTGTTCACGATAAAGAATTACGTGAAATGTACGATACTTATGAAATAGTGAAGAGAAGTACAAAAGTAGGTTATCAAGAAATACAAGCGAATACTGATATAACAAATAATGTTTATAATGTTATTACAAATAAAGAAATTAAAAAAAGAAAGTAGGGAAGTAGTATGTTAAATATAATTATTATTATTTTAATAGGTTTAATATTATCTGTCTTTTTTGATTATGCACATTATCACTATTTGAAAGAAGTCAAAAAAGATGCTGCAATGGAAAATATTGAATACGGTTTTAATTGGTTAGAAAAATATTATGAAAATAAATAAGGGGTTTTTTATGGATTTTGAATTTATTGTTTTTTTAATTATTATTTTAATAGTTATTGTTCCAATTTGTTCTTTTTTTGAAAAAATTGATAATATAAATAATTATGATATTTCTAATGCTATTTTAATTGACAATTTTGTTACATATAATAAGTCAGGTTTTCCTTGTTATTATTTAGTATATAAATTTGAAGATAATAGTATAAAAGAATTTAATGTTAATGAAGAAATTTATTATAAAAATAAATGAAAGAGGAGTAAATATTATGAAAATAAATAAAGAAAGGAATTTAAAAAAATGGGTAATATTTTAGGAGTTAAATTAAATCAAGAATTATTTGAAAATGAATTTGTAAGAGTAAGAACAAAACAAAGTAATAATTTAGAACTTACATATAGTGAAAAAATATTTATGCAAATTATTTTAGAATTTTTAAAAAGCGAATTATAAAAATTTTCGGAGTGTTCTTAGTAACACACTCCGAGTGTCCGTATTTACGGAAAACTTTTACAAAAAGGTTGTGTTATTTTATGATAGATACTGTAAAAATTTATGCGGAAATAGATAAAACTACATACGATATAATAAATAATAAATCTATTGTAAAAACTGCTTTAAATAAAGAAACTGGCGAAGAACTATATAATATAATAAATGGGCATTTAGAAGGTTCTTACAGTTCTTCTTTATCTGTTAGAGTTAATTGTTCTGCTAAATATCATTTGACTAAGACTGGATATATTGTTGAGGTAGAAGGTAGTTATCATAAGTTACAGTTAGGTTATAACAGCCATAATGGTTTCTATGATTTACAGTTGATATGTTGTGGCTTAATAAATATTGTTAATAAAGGTTATAATGTAACTCTTCCTAATATCTCTGAATGGTATTTACAAAGGTGCGACATTGCGGTTTGCTTTGATTTAAAATCTCAGTTGTATGTATGTAATTATATCAATAATCTTAGTTGTTGTAATTATGCTAGAAGAAAGGTAAAATTTTATTCAAATGAAAGTTTGTATTTAAGTGGTACTACTACAACATTAAAGATATATAATAAACTACTTGAATTTAAAAAACACGATATGAAAAAATTTGTTGATACTGATTTTAATTTATTAGATTATATAAATAATATAAAGGGATTTATTCGTTTTGAATGTGAGATAAAAAAGAAGATTTTAGAAAAAGTATATGGAGTTAAACATATTAAATGTATTGATGTTAAATATGAAGAATTGAAGAATGTTTGGAGTGATGAGTTTATGAAGTTATTAAAATTCGTTAGAAATGATTTAGAAATAGTAAAAAACAGAAATGAAGTATTTGAAAGATTAAAAAAGTATTATAAAAATTCTAAGGCTATTAATTTATATAATTTTTATCTTATGTGTTGTACTGACGGTTTAGACAATGTAAAAAAACGTGTTTGTAAATCGGTCTATTATGATAGAATAAAATGTCTAAAAGAATTAAATATAGATTTATCACAAAAATATGATTTAATTGAATATGATAATAACATTGTAGATTTTAATCCATTTACATATCAAGAAGTAGTTTAATATATAGAAACAGAGGTTTATTCCTCTGTTTCTTTTTCCATATACGCATAAAATATTAAATTTTTAATTGTTTTGTGTACCCATTCTGGATTTAATTGATTAGTTCTTTGTATTGGTTTATATACTGTTAAATTACTATTAATCATTTTATATCCTTCTTTTAAATTTTTTTCAATTTTTAATTCAAAATCTTTTCTATCTTCTGTTACTATAATTCTAAAATCTTTCATATATTTTTACTCCTTTATATGTTCTATTACATCATTAATATTACAGTTTAATTCTGTACATATTTTATCTAATACAGACATTGCTATATATTCGTCTTTACCCATAGTTGCAAGAGTTGTTGGACTAATTCCTATTTTTTCTCTTAATTGAGTTTTATTCATATTTTTATCTATCAATGTTTTCCATAATGGATTATAACTAAACATTTTTACCACCTCCGTTTTATATATTATCATATTTATATAAAAAATACAACAAATTGTACATTTTTTATATAAAATTATATAAAACTATTGACATATTATACAATATATAGTATAATATGTATAAGAAGTAATACAAAAAATATAAAAAGATGGTGTTAAATATGTATTATATTGGTAAAGATAAAGTTAATTTTATTAATGGTAAATTTGTAAAAACTCGTGTTTATTATTGTGGTGCTGATACACTTGAAGAAATAAAACAAAAATATATAGATGGCTTTTTAAAAAAGGGTATTACTGACGTAACTATATTTAAAAAATAAAGGGGGTATATATATAATGTTAGAATTTCGAATTGTTATTCAACAGGGAAAAGGTCGACCTTATTCACTTTATACTTATAATAATTTTAATCAATGTTATAATGAATTATTAGAATTAATTGAAAACAGAAAAAATTGTGTAAATAAAAAATATTATGTTGCTAATGATTTTTTTGATAATGAATACGAACCAACATTAGAAAATTTAATTCTATATAATATACAAGTTAGAGAGGTTTCAGTTTGGAAAGATTATACAGAAAATGCAAATCAGAAAAATAATGTTGTATATTTTAGATAAAATTTTAAAAAAAGTATTGCAAATTAATTTTTTATATGATATATAATAGTTATTAAATATTTAAGATATAGGGAGTATTTAATTAACTATTATATTTTTTGTTTTATAACTTTGCGCAAAATGATAATTTTGTGCAAATAAGAGTAGGAATATAATCATATATATAATCTGATAATTATTGCTGTTCTAGCGATATATATTTTTTAACCTTATTCTTTAATAACGTTTATAC
>CANOPV010000090.1 GCA_947568605.1 uncultured Clostridium sp. | reverse complement strand
GCAAGTACATTGAAATCAATTCTAGTAGCATTGTTTTCTTTTAGTGTTTGTATAGTTTGAAATCTAATATTAGTAGCATTATTTAATTTATATGTTGAAATATCAGCCTTTTCCATAAGTTTATCAAGATTTACTTTTATTGCACCATATTCAATTTCGTGCATAATTGGTTTTAAATTTTCATTTGACATTACTATTCCCCCTATCGTACTTATTCTAGGGAAATTGTATTATATTTAGTACTTTATTATAATATATTATTAAGTAGTACTTTACAATCAATAATTTTAATGATATATTATTAGTAGAATATTTTGTAGAAATGGGGTGAGTAATATAGCAAATGACAATGATAAAATAGCATTGAATATACCTATATATGAAATTCTTTTAGTAATAGGCATTATTATGGCAATAATAGGAATGATAATGTGCATGGGAATAAAGTACATTGATATTTTGGGTGGAATATATTTTGACATACATTTAGGAATGATTATAGCACCAATTGGAATTGGTTTAATATGTGGTTATATAACAAGGAAAATATTACCAAGCAAAAGGAATAGTTATGTAATAGGTTTCTTATTAGGAATAATAGGCATAATAATTGCAATATGTATAAGACCAACAAACAATGCGAATAATACCAATAGTAGTAATAGGTATGCAGATTTACAAAAACTTGCAGAATTAAAAGAGAATGGAATAATAACAGAAGAAGAATTTAATGCAGAAAAAGAAAAAATATTAAAATAGGAAAGGTTGAAAAAGGAATGAAAGTATCAGTTAATAAGAATATATTTAAAATTGTTATAGCAATCATAATTATAGTAGCGATAGCAGTAGTAGCAGTAAGTGTTGTTTTGCCTATGGTACAATTTAATCAAATGAAAGATAAATTGAGCCAAATAAATACAGAAGAATTAGAAAACAAACTTATACAGGAATTGGAAAAAACAAAACTTAATGTAGGCACAGTAAAAGGTATAAAAAGTGTATATATAGAAAAAATTGATGAATACATAAGTGTATTGGTATGTGGCGAGAAAGATTTTGACTTAATAAAAATACCAGTGTTAAAAGTAGATAGCGATAATAGTGGCAATTTTAAAGGCATTGAATATATACCAGTATTTCATTTTGGTGACTACATAGACATAGAAAGCCTTGTTTTTAATGTATTAGAAAATGAATTTAGTATAAAAGGATTAAATTATAATAATAGAGAAAAATTAACAAAACATAATATGAATACTTTAAAAGCCGATTTCGTTAATGACGAAACATTATTATTATATATAAATGAAATAAATACAAGAGCAGATTACAAAAATATAAATGAATTAGAAAAATTTAGCAAAACAAGTTATTTTGGAATTTAAAGAAGATCACACCCAACAACTTATACTAGCCACATTATGAAAATGCCTTAAAATTGATTTTCGTTTGTCAGCAATAGTGAGAAATTAAAAGGAAATGCAAACATCAGCATTTCCTTTATCATTTATTGAGCATTTACTAATCTATATAAACTTGTTTTAGATATGCCAGTAGCATTTATTATATCATTTATAGAATAATCATTTGAGTTATACATTTGTAAAATTGTATCTTTCTTTTCTTGGTACTTGTTAGGGCGACCAAGTTTAGCACCACGATTTTTGGCACTTTCTAAACCTTGTTTTGTCCTATCGGAAATCAAATCTCTTTCAAATTGTGAAAGACCAGCAAATATAGTAAATAGTAACTTGCCTTGTGGTGTGGTTGTATCTAGCCAACTTTCCTTTAATGATTTAATTTCAGCACCTTTACTATGTATTGTTTCTACTATTTCAAACAAATCTTTAGTACTACGAGATAACCTTGTTAAATCAGCAACTATAACTATGTCGCCCTCTCTTAACATATCAAGCATTTTATTCAATTCTTGTCTTTCCCTTTTAGTACCAGTAATTTTCTCTTCAAATATTCTTTCTACACCATATTCATTAAGCAAATCAGTTTGCCTATCTAGTTTTTGATTTTGGGTTGATACCCTTTTATAACCGATTAACATAATTTCCTACCCCCTTGGACTGAAGTGTACCAAAAAGGAGTACCAGTTGTCAAGCATTTTGGTAATAATTTTTGAAACTTTTTTAAAATAATTATAATTAAGGTTGAATATGTTTAAACATCAATAGTTTCAGCACTTACAAGGTTAAATGTTGAATATTATAATTATTTAAGTATTATAATTGACCGTTTATGGGAAATAATTATAATATATAATAGTAGGAAAAATATTTTAAAATTTTTTTAAAAAAGGTATTGCATTTTATAAAAAAGGTGATATAATAAATTATATATCAAGATTAAAAATTAAAATATGTACAGTATATGCCATTGGTTGCATAGAGTACAGAATAAGAATACAATTTAGTAACAAATATAAATTTGTAAGGTAACCATTGGGTTTTCAGTTTAAAAGATTGAAGACCTTTTTGTGTTGCCTTTTTATTTTGCATAATACTATTGCATATTTGAAATCAAGTTATAAGTAAGCCTAAAAAACTTATGACAATGCCTTTAAATTAAGGAATTGCAGTACATTGACAATTATATACAAAACCATTAAGCATATTTACTATTAGTTGATATGGCAATCAGCAGAATTAGAATAATAGTAAATACATTTACCTAGCCATAGTTTGAGTGGAAATTTATTTTTAGTAATATTATTATTTTTAATAAGTAAGACATCGCACACATTGGGGGCAACTGGGCAGATAGCCGAGAGGTGGAATTCCTATGATATTGTGCCAGCAATAGTTTAGTGGTTATTTTACTACTTGAGAATACTCCGATGTTATCAATAATTTAAGGACAATGTATATGTCTTGTGGTTATTGAATAGATTTATAACAAAGAGGTGTATTCAAAATGGACACAATAGAATGTAAAAATATATTTCTTTCCAATAGTGAAGCAGAAAGAGAACAAGCATTTAATGAGATATGGCAAAGAATAGTAAACTTAATAGTAAATAAATAAATTTAAGGAAAGCAATTTACAAGAACCAATGTTTTGTTATATACTAGGACAAAATATTGGTTTATTTTATTGTTTTCTTTAAAGGAGGAAATATATAAAATGAACGAAACAAAGCCAAAGGTGGCAATATATTGTAGACTATCGCAAGAAGATAGAAATAAGAAAAACAAGGAGGACGATAGCGAGAGTATCAAAAATCAAAAAATAATGTTACAAGAATATGCAAAAGACCAGGATTGGGAAATACAAGGTATTTATAGTGATGATGACTATACTGGAACAGATAGAAACAGACCAGCATTTAATGAAGTTTTAAAACTTGCAGAATGCAGAGAAATAGATATCATTTTATGTAAGAGCCAAAGTAGGTTTGCAAGGGAACTTGAAATGGTAGAAAAATATATAAATGGTTTATTTCTTGAATGGGGTGTAAGATTTGTAAGCATTACAGACAACATAGATACAGCAGTTGAGGGAACTACACTAATGAGGCAAATGAACGGAATAATGGACGAAAGTTATGTTGAAAAACTATCAGCAACTATAAAATCAGCACTAAAAACTAAAAGAGTAAATGGAGAACATACTGGTGGTTTAGTATTATATGGTTATAAGAAAGACCCAGACCAAAAAGGACATTTAATTATTGACCCAGTTGCAGCAGAAGTTGTAAGAGAAGTATTTTCTTTATACAATCAAGGTATGGGAAAAACAGCAATAGCAAGAGAATTAAATAACAGAGGAATACCTAACCCTACCCAATATAAAGTTGAACAAGGTGTTGCATATAAGAAACCACCTAGTGAATTAGGTACACTATGGAAATATTTTTCAATAGATAATATGTTACATAATGAAATGTATATTCGGTAATATGGTGCAAGGTAAGTATGGTAGTGTATCATACAAGAGCAAAAAGAATAAACCTAAACCAAAAGCCAAATGGAATAGAGTTGAAGGAACACACGAAGCAATTATTGATAGAGATTTATGGAATAGTGTGCAAAGCAAAATCAATGCAAATTTCAAGCCTTTTGGTGGTGGTAAAATTGGAATATTTGCAAAGAAATGTAGATGTAAGCATTGTGGTTATACATTAAAAACAAGTAAATCACACGAAGATAGATATTTGCGATGCCCAACAAGGCAAGTAGATAAAAACAGTTGTGTAGGCAGTTTTGTGGCAGAAAACACAGTTAAAAAGGAAGTACTTAAAAAATTAAATGAATTGATAAAGCAATACTTAAATGTAGACCAGTTAGAAGAAAAAGTCATACTAAACCAATTTAGAAATGATAAAGAAAAGTTGCAGAAAGAAATTTCACAGTACCAAGCAAATATAGATAAAAAATCAAACACAATAAAAAATCTATATATTGATAAGGTAAATGGAATAATAAGTCAAGAACAGTTTATAGAATTTAATGAGGATTTCCAAAGAGAAAAACAAGGCATTGAAATACTATTAGCAAAGAAACAAGCAAAACTATTAGAACTTAACAACGAGCAAGAAGTATTAAAATCTAAAAGACAGATATTAGAACAATATGTCAATGTAACAGAACTTACAAGAGAAATGATTGAGGGTTTAATAGATTATATAGAGGTTGGAGCAAAAGACCCAATAACAAAGAAAAAAGAAATTAAAATACATTGGAAATTTTAATTGTGGTACTTTCAAAGGTGTAGCAGAACAAAAAGCAAGAGCAACATATGAAAAACTAATAAATTTGTGTAAAGATAATCCAGATGTAGTAGACCCTCTAAGATATTTAAGGGAAAGAGAAGTAGTTCATTTTCAAAGATTTGGAGAAGCACTAAGAGGAGTACAAGATAAATTAGCAGAAAGAAGAATTCACACAATGGG
>CANOPV010000089.1 GCA_947568605.1 uncultured Clostridium sp. | reverse complement strand
TAATTCATTGGCTCCAAATAACTTCGTTATATTGTCGCATAATTTCATTAAAAAATAATCCTTTAACTCGAATTGCCCTAAAAATGCAAAATTAAAAATGTAGAGGAATGTAGAGGGGCGGCTAGTAGCCGTCCGCACTACGAAGGCTAGACCCTAATAAAAATATAAAAAAGGAAGGAAAAAATGAACATTTCGTGTGGAACAGATATTATAGAGATAAATCGAATAAAAGAATCAATAGAAAAATTAGGAGACAATTTCTGTAATAAAATATACACAAAAAAAGAAATAGAATATTGCGAAAGCAAAAAAAATATGAAATATCAGCATTATGCTGTAAGATTTGCAGGAAAAGAAGCAATATTTAAAGCAATATCAAAAATATTAAAAGACAAATACAGTATAACTTGGACAGATGTAGAGATTTTAAATGACAAAAATGGAAGACCAAAAATTAATTTTATAAATAATAAATTAGACGAAATAAAAGATATAGACATAAGCCTTTCACATTGCAAAAACTATGCAATAGCAAATGTAATTGCAATTTTATAAAATAAAAATTTTAAATTGTAGGGGCACGGGGCACCGTGCCCTTTCTTAAAAAAGGAGAAAATAAATGTTATATTTTGATTCACACGCACACTATAATGATGAAAAATTTGAAAATGATTATAAAGAAATATTAGAACAAGTAACTAAAAGTAATGTAGCAATGTTAATAAATGCAGGAGCAGACGTAGAAACGTCAAAAAAAACAATAGAAATGTCAAAAAAATATAACTATATGTATTCAACAGTAGGAATATCACCAAACGATATAGAAGAAAATATTGAAAAAATAAACGAACAATTAGAAGAAATAAAAAAACTAGCACATAATAAAAAAGTAGTAGCAATAGGAGAAATAGGATTAGACTATTACTGGAACAAAGAAAATATTAAATTACAAAAATACGCATTTATAGAACAAATAAAAATAGCAAATCAATATAAACTACCAATACAAATACACACAAGAGATGCTGTAAATGACACATTAGAAATATTAAAAAATATACAAAAAGCAGAATATGGAGCAATATTTCACTGTTGTCCATTAAATAGAGAATTAGTAAAAGAAGGAATAAAACTAGGAATATACATATCATTATCAGGAACAGTAACATTTAAAAACTCAAAAAATGCAGATGAAATAATAAAAATGATACCACTAGAAAAAATGCTAATAGAAACAGACAGCCCATATTTATCACCAGAACCAAATAGAGGCAAAAGAAACGATTCAAGAAATCTAAAATACATTGTAGAAAAAATAGCAAAAACATTAGAAAAAACAGAAGAAGAAATAGCAAAAATAACCTATGAAAATGCAAAAAAGATATTTATGATTAAATAAAACAGTCATTAAATACTTATCTATATCATATATTATAGTATGAAGTACTGTATTTTCAAAGTGTACAAGCAAAATTTGACAAAATTAGAAATATATAGTATAATAACAATGTTGCTTTAAGAAAAAAATCATAAAGCACATCAGAAAGGAATGATATTAATTTATGAAGAATAATGAAAACGCTTCATTATCCGTAATAAGAATATTAATCATTACTATAATAATGATAATAGCATTAGGAATAACTGTATTTGGTTTCAATACAGACATAAACAATGTAAAAATAATATTTGCAAATAATTATGAAATAGAAGTATTAACAACAAAAACCAAAGTAGCAGATATATTAGAAGAAAGCCATATTGTAATACTACCAGAAGAAAATGTAGTACCAAATTTAGAATCAGAAATATCAGAAAATAAAACAATAACAATAACAACAGTATCAGAAAATGGAAAAGAAGTAGTAAAACTAGCAGAAGAAAAAACACAAGTAACATTAGAACAATTATTAGGAAACTACTCACCAATAATAGAAAAAATTGTTGTTGAAGAAGAAATCATACCTTATGAAACAATAACAAAAAATGTTTCAGAAAATGAAGAAACTACCAATAAAGTACTACAAGATGGAAAAGATGGATTAAAAGAAGTAACTTATAAAATAAAATATCAAAATGATATAGAAATAGAAAGAACAGTTATAAGTGAAAAAATAATAAAAGAAGTAGAAGACAAAATAGTACAAATACAAGAAAGAGAAAATTCAACCACAACATCAAGAGGAAAAGTAGAAAGAACAGTAAAAGTAGGAACAAGTGCAACAGCAAAAGCACTATCTGCAAAAGTTCAAGGAATAGAACCAACAGTAAAAACTATAAATACATCAGCATACTGTTCGTGTGCTAGTTGTTGCGGAAAAACAAACGGAATAACAGCATCAGGAGCAAAAGCAACAGCGTGGTATACAGTAGCAGCAGGAAAAGGCTATCCATTAGGAACAATAATATATATCCCATCATTAAGCAATAAACCAAATGGAGGATGGTTTGTAGTACAAGATAGAGGTGGAGCAATATCAAATAACAAACTAGATATATTCTGTTCAACACACAGTCAAGCATTACAATTCGGAAGAAAGAACTTAGAATGCTATATATATGTATTATAATTTAAATAGAAATTCAATAAAAAAGCAATAATTTTTTATAAATTATTGCTTTTTTATTGAAAAATAGAGCATATCTTGATATAATAGTTATACCATAAAATATGGAGGATGTTAAATGATATTTAAAGATTACTATAAAATATTAGGATTAGAAAATAATAAAGTAACAGATGCACAAATAAAAACAGCATATAGAGAACAAGCAAAAAAATATCATCCAGATATAAATGAAGCATCAGAAGAAAGATTTAAAGACATAAACGAAGCATATAAAACTTTATCAGACGGAGCAAGTAGAAGAAAATATGATAGAAATTGGAATTCATATATAGGAAAAAAAAGAAAAGAAAAAAGCAGAAAAGAAAATCCAGAAACGCTATTCAGTATGTTTTTCGGAAACATAAACGAAAATGAAGAAAAAGAAGAAAACACAAACATAAAAAATAAAAAACATCAAGTAGCAATAAAAGGAGAAAATATAGAAACAGAAATAAATATTTCAATGGAAGAAGGATTTTACGGAATAGACAAAAAAATATCATTAAGAACCGTAGAAGGAAAAATGAAAAACTTCTCCATAAAAGTACCAGCAGGAATTAGAGAAAACGAAAAAATAAGATTAATAGGACAAGGAAAAACAGGAAAAAACGGAGCAAAAAATGGAGATTTATTTATAAAAATACATATAGACGAAAAAGAAAACCTGAAATTAAAAGGATACGACATATACACAAACCTATTTTTAACACCTTGGGAAGCAGCATTAGGAACAAGAACAAAAATAAATGGAATAGATGAAACATCAACAATATACATACCAAAAGGAATACAAAGTGGAGAAAAAATAACAATAGAAGGTAAAGGCTATAAAGACGGAAAGGGAAGTCGAGGAAATCTAATAGCAGAAGTAAAAGTAATGGTACCAAAAAAACTAACATCAGAAGAAAAAGAAATATTTGAAAAACTAAAAGAAATATCAAACTTTAACCCAAGAAAAATTTATGACTAAAATTTTAATTCAAACTACAATAGAAAAGTTAATATTCAGTAGGTAATCCTAGAATAGTAGATTAAAATAGTAGAGAAAATGTAGGGGAAATCTTGATTTCCCGCTCTTCGAAGGATTGCTATATATATAATTTAGATTAATAATAATCCATCTAAACAGTAAAAGAAGTAATTATTTTGTAAACTGCGGGCGATTAAAATCGCCCCTACACTGATTTGAGATTATTTTTATATGATATTCTAGTAAAATATCTACTGAACATTAAAATAAAAAATGACAATTTACATAAAAAGATTGACAACAAAATAAAAATATTATATAATTATGTATAGTAGTGAAAACAAAAGAAAAGCTATGCGTAAAAATCGTAGGAATGAGGTGCGAGGTGGAATGGAAAAATTACAAGGAAAACATTTCAGTATAACAGACCCAAACGAAGTAAACACAGTAATATATAAAATAAACAAAACTGAAAAAGAATTCTTAAAAGACTCACCAAAATACACAGTAGAAAGACTAGACTATATGGAAGAAATAAGAGGAGAAGCAAAAAAGAAAACATTCTTTGTAGACGAACCATCAGAAGAAGGAGATTCATTAGTAATATTATCATTTGGTAAAGAAAGAGTAGTAGTAAACACAGGACTATTACTAGACGATAAAGTAAAAATATCAAAAAAGCCAATGCCAATAAAATTCAATGAAATATATTCAGAAGAAGAAACAGAATATAAAGATTTTACATACACACCAAACTTAAAAAGACCAATATCAATAATAGACCCAGAAACAACAGAAGAAGTAAAACCATTATTATATTTTGATGAAAAAACTAATGAAATTAAAGGAAAATGTAAATTAAAACCATATAAATCTTATTTCGCATTCGAAATAAGAGAAGATTAAGGGAGGAAAGAAAAATGGCAGAAAGAAAAGAACAGACAATTGGAGGTTCAAAAGTTAGTGTAGCAGGTGGAGCACTTACAACAAATAATGAAAAAGAAATAAAAATACCACCAAAAGAATCAGGAAAACTAACAATAGCAACAATATCAAGATTAGAAGAGTTAGAAAGAATAGGATATATGGAAATAGATGTAGGACATCACGACGCATTAAGAGAAGGAGACAAAATAATAAAAAGAGAAATTAATGGAAAAGAAGTAAAAGTAGGACCAGTACTAGAAAAGAAAAATGATAAAGTCGAAATTGAGAAATAACAAAAGAGAAGGTGAAATTTATGTGGTATAAACTTAGAACCGCAATAAATAAAAACAAAGCAAATTTAATAATATATGCAATCCTATGGTTAATATTAACGATAGGATTAGTCATTCCAATCGCTTATGGAATAGTCAATGCAACAG
>CANOPV010000088.1 GCA_947568605.1 uncultured Clostridium sp. | reverse complement strand
TGTCGTTTTCTCCTTCTTCTGCTAATTCTTCTAAGTCTACTTGTAATGCTTCTAATTCTATTTCTAATACTGCTTTTTCACATTCTAATTCATCTATGTTTTTTTCGTATTCATCATATTCTTTTAATGCTGTTATTGCTGTTTCTAAACCTTCTATTGCTAATTCTAAGTTTTCTTTTTTTTCTTCTATTCTCATTTTTTTTACCTCCACTTGACATTTCTTTTTTTATGTAGTATCATAAGTTAAATACATATTTAACTTGTTTTTAGAACTAATCTTCTGATTTTATGGTGTCGGAAATTAGTTCTTTTATTTTTTTGTTTTTACTATTATTTACTAATAATTCTATGTCGTTTTCTAAATCTACTATTTTACTTTCATAATTTTTTTCTATTAGTTTTATATCTTTTTCTAAATCTGCTATTTTATTGTTTAACTCTTTTATAAATCTTTCTTGTTTTTTGTTTTCATTTTCTATTTTATTTAATGCTCTTGCTAATTCTACATTTCTTGCTTCTGCTTCATCTATGTAAGTGTTATCATCTCCAAAGAAATAAATATAAGTAAATGCTATAATAACTCCTATTATTAAACCTGCACAAAATTCCATATATTCTCGCCTCCTTTCAAATTTTATATTTATTTTTATTACCACCTATGTTATAATTTTCATCGAAAGGTGGTGTTTCTATTGTTAAATTTTGAAGATTTTTATAATAAACATCTAAATATTATTACTGAAAAATATAATCGTGAAATTATAAAATAACTTGAAGGAAAACACGATATTTCAGAAGTTTTTGGTATTTTAATTGGTTCTAACAGTAACTACTTAACAGATGTTTTAAATAACTATACTACTTGGTTGTTCGAAAATTTCGATATTCAGCCAAAGCACTAGCAAATTTTTCTGAACTTATTTTAATGACATCAGTTGTTACAGCAACTGGTGTTTCTTTTTGTATTAATTCTTTTAATTCTTGTGGTGTACACTCTATTTTCATAATTTCCCCCTGAAACATAACTTTATATTTATATAAATAATCAATTAAACTCTTAAAGTCTAATACTTGATTTATTAGGGTTAATATAAATTGTTAATGTTAATTCTAATTTATCAAGTTCATCTTTTTTTATTTCATAATGTTTAATTCTGTTTATTTTAGTACTATTTAATTTTAAATGAGTTATTATTTCGTTTTCTATTTTTTCTTCATATAATTCAATACAATTATCTAATTCTTCCATATCTACACCTCCTTAAAACATAATTCCATATACCATTATTCCTGCACCTATTAATATAAATGCTTCATATAACAGCATATCTATTATTGCTTGTCTTCTTATTTTTTTGTATTGTTTTTTAGTTATTTTCATTTGTTTGCTCCTTTCGTTTATTGTGAATTGCTTTGGCTATTATTTCTGCCAATATATCTATTGCTTCATCATTTGTTATTGTTCCTAAACAGGTTACTGTTACTGTTCTGCCTCCTAAATATTTATATTTTTCTCTTGACATTATTTTGTCCTCCTATCGATTTTGTTTCAATTTTTGTCATTTTTAAAACATTTTGTTTGATTGATTGCTAAAAAAATATAAGATACTGAAACGCCAAAAAAAGTTGCTATTTTTGTTTTTAACTTATCACTAGGATTTCTTTTTCCTCTTTCTAACATTGATAAATACTCTTTGGTAATTTCAAGTCTCTTTGCTTCTTCTTCTTGTGTTATATTTCTATTTTCTCTTAATTCTTTTAATGTTTTTACTTTCATTTTTACCTCCTTATCTTTGAAACCTTTTATTTGAATTGTCATTATAATATCAAACTATTTGTTTGTTGTCAATAGTTTTTATTATTTTTTTCAAACTTTTTGTTTCAATAACAGTGAATGTGTTGAAAGAGTAAGTAAACATTTTGTATAATTTTTCTTTACAAATTAAACTTTTTGTTTTATAATATATATATAAATAGTTTTGAAAGGTTGATATTATGAATAGATTAAAAAAATTACGAATAGAAGCAGAGGAGTCGCAAGAATATGTAGGTTCAATAATAGGTGTTTCTGGACAGGCTGTTGGACAATATGAATTAGAAAAAAGAGATTTATCGCCAGATAAAATTTTAAAATTAGCAGAACATTATAATTGTAGTACAGATTATCTTTTAGGAAAATCAGATATACGTAATCTCGAACAATCTGATGAAGACCTATTAGGTCTTGCAAAAATAGGATTTAGTATGAAAGATTATAATCCACCTACTGACAAACAACGAGAACAATTAGCAGAACTTATTAAAATTGTATTAAAAGATAATAAAAAAGAAAAGAGCGATAATTAAATGAATTTAGATAATTTGTATAATTTGGCTGAAAAAGAAAAAATAAAAATATATAATTGGTATATAGAAAACGCTAATGGTGCTTTTATTAATATTGATAAAATAAATATCATAGCGTTAAATTATAATGAAATTAATACATATATAGAAGAAAAAGAAGTACTTGCTGAGGAATTAGGTCATTATTACTATGATGCTTTTTATCCTTTCTATTGCGATAATAAACAATTAATCTCTAAACAAGAATATCGTGCTAATAAATGGAAATGTACTAATTTAGTTACAAAAGAAACTTTGAAAAAATTAATAAATGCTGGCTTTAATACATCTTATGAGATAGCAGATAAATTAAATGTAAGCAAAAAAACTGTTGAATTTGCTTATAATTATTACAAAGAAAATAATCAATTGGAGGACTTATAATGAAATTAGTTGCTTATGCAAGATATTCAAGTGATAATCAAAGAGAAGAATCTATAACTGCCCAATTACGTGCTATTCATAATTGGGCTAATACTAATGGACATATTATAGTGAAAGAATATATTGATGAAGCATTATCTGCTAGAACAGATAAAAGACCTAATTTTTTAAAAATGATTGAAGATAGTAAAAGCGAAAATTGGAATGGAGTAGTCGTTCATAAATTAGATAGATTTTCTCGTAATAGATATAATTCAGCAGTTTATAAAAAAGAATTAAAAGATAATGGTAAACAATTATTTTCAGTTTTAGAAAAACTTGACGACTCTCCTGAATCAATAATTATGGAAGCATTAATAGAAGGAATGTCAGAATATTATTCTGCTAATTTATCAAGAGAAGTAAAGAAAGGATTAAATGAAAATGCTTTAAATTGTAAGCATAATGGTGGTACTCCTCCACTCCGGATATACTATTGACAATAATAAACATTATATAGTAAATCAACAAGAGGCACCTATAATTCGATTAATATTTCAAATGTATATAAATAATCATACATATAAAGAAATTTGTTCAGAACTTAATTTAAGAGGTTTTAAAACACGAAATAATAAAGAATTTGGACTAAATTCCATTCACGACATTTTAGTTAATGAAAAATATAAAGGAACATATTTTTTTGGATATGGTAGTAGAACTAAAAAAAGAGGACAACCACGTGAAGATATGATAAAAGTAGAAAATGCTTTTGAAGCAATTATTGAACCAAATATTTTTGATAATGTTCAAATAAAAATGAAAGGAAGAAAACATATGGGTGGAAGTTACAAAGCAAAACAAGTGTATCTATTAAGTACTTTAATTAAATGTGGAGTTTGTGGCAATACTTATTCAGGAGCCAATAAAAATAAATATTGGTCTGTTTATGAATGTATGGGACATAAAAAAGGAAATTGTAATAATAATGCTATAAAGAAGCAAGAAATTGAAAATATTGTAATTGATGAGTTAAAAAAGAAATTAAACTCTATTCTTAACGATTACACTTTATTAGAAAAAGTAAATAATAAATATAAAAAATTATATGATAATGTTAATGAAGATTTAGAAATTGCATTGCAAAAACTTTCAACTGTTAATACAAAAATAAATAATATAAATAAAGCAATTATAGATGGTCTATACTCTTCTGAACTAAAAGAGGAAATGAACATATTACAAAATGAGAAAAATACTTTAAATCAAGAAATATATATGATAAAAAATATATCTTCAAAAGAAAAACTTTCTATTGAAGATATTAATAAAGTTATTATGCAAGATTTATTAAATCTTGACAGTGGTAATCTAAATTTATTAAAAACTATTATCCATAAATATATTACTGAAATAATAATAACCCCTAATAATATTAATATCAAAATTGCTTTTGGTGATACTAATATTACAAAAGGGGATATTTGTGGTGGAGATGAGGAGAGTCGAACTCCTGTCCAATAATCCTTTCATTTAAACTTCTCCGAGTGCAGTTTATTATTAAATTTCCCTTTAAAAAAGTTAATAAACAAACTTATTTTATCGGTATTCTCTAAATACCCACTATTTCCGAGAAATTAAATAGTTTCGTTTCCTACTAGGTCTTCGCCCTATCTAAAACCGTAGGCAATTTTAGTAGAACGTAACTGCGCTTAGGCAGCTAATGCTAATTCTCTATTATCAGCGTTTATCTTTATTTTTGCTTTTTTTAGGTGGCCAAAGCAACCATCCACCACTCGCTATTTAAACTTCTAGATTACTGTCGAAACCAAATACATCCCCATATAACTACAATATTATTATAATCTATTTTATGAAAATTTTCAATAAAGATTAAAGAAATTTTATAAATTCTCTTGCTAAGTTTTAAAAATTGTGTTAATATATAAATTGTCAGTAACAAATAATATGACTATTCATATTATGTATTTATAGGGGAATAGTACATCGGTAGTATAAGAGTCTCCAAAACTCCTGAGCTAGGTTCGACTCCTAGTTCCCCTGCCAAAGTAATAGTTAATAGTGAATAATGAATAGTGAATAATTTTTAAATTCACTGTTCATTATTTTTACTATTTTATTTTAAAATGAATTTCGAGTTAAAAAGTACTTAAAAATTGCTTTTTTAAGACAATTCGAGTTAAAGAATTATTTTTTTAACATTTTATTTAATGAAATT
>CANOPV010000087.1 GCA_947568605.1 uncultured Clostridium sp. | reverse complement strand
AAATGATAAATAATATAGAATGGGTGTATAATTAAGAATATGTACAAGTGGCATATATTTTAGCAGATGATAGTGTTATTCAAAGAGAATTTGGAGCATTTAAAGGAATAGAAGATAATTATCCTAAATATGTTTTAACAATGGATAAATTTGACTTTTCACAAAATGGTATAATCCATAAAAATGTAATAGATTGGTTATTAGAAGAATAATAAGATTATAAATAGCATTGTTTTATCAGATATTATGAAAATGTGAAACAAATTTTAAATTTTTATTAAAATATGTTTCACATTTTTCTTTATTTATTATATCCTTGCTTATTCAAATATTTAATAGATTCGTGTTTTAAAATTTCAGCCTTTGACAATTTACGAGTTACAGCAGGTAAAAAACATTGTTTTCTATTTAAAACAAACTTATTAATTTCATCAGAATTTATATCAAAATTATCATAAATAAACTTATTTATATCATTTAATTGACCAACTTCATCTGAAATTAAATCATTACACTTATTATCCTCCATAAATAACTCAATATCTGCTAAAACAGAATGTAAATCTATATCATCTTTTATTATAGAACTACGAGTTAATTTATCATTAATAACAAACCTTTTAAAATTTATATTATCCTGCTTAATAGCAGTAGAACCATCAATTTTTCCAAAAAATTTACTAAAAATATTTTTAGAATTTAGTATATCTTGTTCATTATCTAATTTATCCATTTCGGCCTGTACTTTTGTATTAATTACCGCTTCAAATAAATTTTTCTTTTTATCATCATCAGACAATTTAGATACTGCATTTTCTTCAAAAACAAAATTTATCATAAGTATTCCTCTTTCAAAATTAATCTAAATGAATTATAACATTTCTAATAATTAGTGTCAATTGCTAATAATAAATTTAAAGCGAAGCGGGGAGACGAAAATTATTTTATATAATAGAAAACTCTACCTATTTATAAATATTTATTAAACAGTAGAGTGATGTAGGGAAAACGCTTGTGGGAATACCCGTAAGATTTGACCAAATTTCGCCCTAAATAAAAATTAAATTAATCAATATAACAATTCTTCGTTAAAATTATTTTTTTAATTCATTGGCTCCAATTAGCGAAGCAAACTTGTCGCATAATTTCATTAAAAAAATAATCCTTTAACTCGAATTGTCTTAAAAATGCTAAATTAAAAAATGTAGAGAGATATAGGAACGCACAGTGTGCGTCCCACTTCGAAGGCTAGCCTCTATATTTTTTTATTATTTCACAACCTTTTTACAGATTTTTTTCAAAATTTTCTTTATTTTACATACTGATTTAATGGTTTAATTTTAAAATTCAATTCTCCAATTTGCTCAGTCGGAACATATCCAGGTTTTGCATTAATAACATCAGGAATCCTATTTACAATAGTTGCACAAGTAAGCTCAACAGTTGCAGGTCTTGCAACGACTATTGTTGTATCAGGTTCTCCTAAAACACTCCACTCGTTTTTATCATAATCATCTTTTGAATAGACCTTACCAATACACTCACTTTCAATAATAATACCTTCCTCGGTTTCAGTTGTAACTACTGCACTCATTCCAGTTGCATCACCTGCTTTTACAGTCATATTTAAAGTAGAAGAATATAAATCTTCACTATAAGTTTGAGGAACACATTTTTGAGTTTGAGATTTTACAGTTAAACCTAATTTCTCACATAACCAGCCATTTACATTCCACATATATGATGGTAGATATTCTCCATTATCAATTAATTTTTGTCTTTCTTCATCACTTATTCTATCTACTGATGCGACATCCTTATCAAATTCATCTAATGTAAGACCTGCTCCGTGTGCTTTTGCTAAGGCAATACCATATTCTTCTACATTATAACTTGAACTACCTTTAATTTTTGTAATTTTTTGAGTAGAACCTGCTATTGAAGAAATTAATTGTCCCCAATATATATCTTGATAACCGCTACCTGTAATAGTACAATTATTTTTCTTCGCTAATTCATCTAATTTTTTTGTTAAATTTGGATGAGAATTTGCAGGGAAAAATGCTTCTTCACAAGTAGTAATAGCATTTATTCCTAATTCCGCACATAATGTTAAAGCATCATCTAAATCTTTTATTAAACTCATTGTTGTAACTATACAAATATCTGGTTTAGTCTCTTCTAACATTTGTCTTGCATTTTCAATACTTGTTACAACAATACCTTTATTTTCTGTACCTAAAATTTCTCCAATATCTTTACCAATAATATCAGGATTAATATCAATAGCACCTACTATTTCACATCCCTTTTCATACACATATCTCATAGTGTATAAACTCATTTTGCCTACGCCATATTGTACGACTTTAATTTTCCTTTCCATAGAAAAACCTCCTTAAAAAAATTTTATGCAATTTATCTTGTGTAAATTATAATGTTATTGTATCATATTATTTCTTTTTTTCAAGATTTTATAATAATAAAAAGAAAAAAATAATTTTCACATCACGCATCATTTTAATATTTTTTAATTCAAACAGCAGATAATCATTAAATTTTACATAAAACTATTGCACAATTAATCAAATTATGATACAATAGCAATATTAAAAAATATATTGCAATTTTATATAATAGAAAAGTTTTAACTTTTCTATTTATATAGAACTGCCATATCCTTACTCGTGTAAAAACGGGTTATTATCCATAAGGAGGTGAATATAATGAATAAATACGAAAGTGTTATCATTATTAATCCAAGTATTGAAGAAGAAGGTATAAAAAGCCTAATAAAAAAATTCACAGACTTGATTAATAGTGAAGGAACTGTTGAAAAGGTTACAGAAACAGGAAGAAAAAGACTAGCTTATGAAATTGGAAAAAACAAAGAAGGATACTATGTAGTATTCAATTTTGAAGCAAAACCAGAATTAATAGCAGAACTTGAAAGACAATATAGAATAGCAGATGAAATTATGAAATTTATAGTTGTTAGAGTAGAAGAATAAATAAACAATTATATGGGGGCAATTTTTAAAATAGAAAGAGGTAAAATATATGAACAAAGTAATATTAATGGGAAGATTAACAAAAGATCCAGAAGTAAGATATACACAAACAAACAATACACTAGTAGCAAGTTTTAGTTTAGCAGTTAATAGAAGATTTGTAAGACAAGGAGAAGAAAGACAAGCAGATTTTATAAATATTGTTGCTTGGAGTAAACAAGGAGAATTTTGTAGTAAATATTTTAAAAAGGGCCAACAAGTAGGTGTTATAGGAAGAATACAAACTCGTACTTGGGATGATGACCAAGGTCAAAAACACTATATAACAGAAGTAGTAGCAGAAGAAGTATATTTTGCAGATAGTAAGAGAGATGGAACACAAAATAGTGGAAATTTTGAAAATACATTTGGAAGTGAAATAGCAGGTGCCAATTCAGAGTTTGAAATGTCTTCAACAGATGACCTACCATTCTAAAAATGAGAAGAAAGTTTTAAAATAAATATCAATTTTATAAAATAGTAGAGTAATTAGGGAGACCATTGGTCGCCAGCTCATCGAAGGCAGAACCTAATAAAAATTATTTTTAAAACTAATCTCTTAAATAAAGAAAGGAAAGAGAAAAATGGCAGACAAAAAACAAAATAGAAAAAATAACAGAAACAATAATAATAATGATGAAGATTTTAATCCAAAATTTAGAAAACAAAGAAAAAAGGTATGTCCTTTATGTAGTGACAAAAACTTAGTTCTTGATTACAAAAATGGAGAACAATTAAAAAAATTTGTTAATGAAAAAGGTAAAATATTACCAAGAAGAGCAACAGGAGCGTGTGCAAAACATCAAAGAGATATAACATTATCAGTAAAAAGAGCAAGACACATAGCAGTATTACCATATACACAAATTTAATTAATATAAATAATTAACTGGAAACCTTTATTTATCAAGGTTTCCAGTTTTTATTTATTGGTGAATTAATGCAATTTTAATGCAATTATTTTAGGGGCTAAAATAATGTTTTAATACATTATTTAGTCCCTATTTTTGTCGTTTTGTTATTGAAAAAATAAAAATATATGATACAATAAGGAAGAAATATGCCAATAATATCAAGTTTTTATGGAATAATAATAAAAATGTATTTTATAGATATTGAACAACATAAAATTCCGCATATACACATAGAGCATAATGAGTATAGAGCAATATTTGATTTTAACGGTAAAATTATAGAAGGAAAACTGCCACTAAAACAAAAAAGAATTGTTCAAGCGTGGATAGAATTCATAAACAAGATTTAGAAAAATTATGGAAAATGGCAGTATAAGGAAAAGGAGCATTTAAAATAGAGCCATTGAAATAAAAGGGGGAATATAAATGTTAACACCATTAATAAAAAGAATAGAATTATTAGAAAATTATGAAATTTTATTATTTTTTGAAAATGGAGAGAAAAAAGTATATGATATGAAGAAAAATTTCAAATATCCTGTTTTTGAAAAGTTAAAAGATATAAAACTATTTAGTAAAGTTAAAATTAAGGGAGAAACAATCGAATGGGAAACAGGAGAAGACATCAATCCAGATGATTTATATTTTAATAGTATTAATTTAAAATAACTCGGCTTTAAAATCCGAGTTATTTTTTTTGCTCTATTTATATCATCTTGATTAGCAGAACGAACGCCATCTAATTCATACTTAATATTTAGATTATCCCATTTATATTTACCAATATCGTGATAAGGTAAAAATTCAACCTTTTCAACAGAATTTAAACTAGATATAAAATCTCTTAATTTTAATAAATCTTGTTCATCATCTGTAATACATGGAATAATAACTTGCCTAATCCACATTGGAATAGAATTATCACTAAGAAATCTTGCAAACTCTAATTCTTTCTTATTAGAAAAACCAACAAGACTTTTACACTTTTCATCATCAATATGTTTTATATCAAGAATAACTAAATCTGTTAAAC
>CANOPV010000086.1 GCA_947568605.1 uncultured Clostridium sp. | reverse complement strand
CCATAAAAGATATTGCCTCAATAGATAGAATAGAAGAAAATAAATTTGCAGTATGCGAATTATTAGACGGAAAAATGGTAGACATACCATTACAAGAATTCAAATATGAAGTAAAACCAGGAGATGTAATAAACCTTGAAATAAAATATAAAAATGGAGAAATAAATAAAATAACTGTAAAAGATAAAAATGAAGAAGAAAGACAAAGAAGGATTGAATTAGTACAAGAAAGAATAAAAAAATTAAAAAAATAATCAGCATCTTGCGTCGTTAAAATTTAGATAAAAAAGCCTTGGGCGTCATAAAGTACGCCTCCGGTTTTTTACTAAATTTTGCCTTGCAATATACTAATTCTTTTTTCAATTTGATATAAAAAAGGAGGAAATATGAACATATTAGAAATTATAGCAAAGAAAAGAGATAAAAAAGAATTAAACAAAGAAGAAATAGAATATTTTATAAAAGAATACACAAATGGAAATATCACAGACTATCAAGCAGCAGCATTAGTAATGGCAATATATATAAACGGAATGACAGAGGCAGAAATAACAAACTTAACATTAGCGATGGCATATTCAGGAGAAGTTTTAGACTTATCAAGATTAGGACAAAACATTGTAGATAAACATAGTACAGGTGGGGTTGGAGATAAAGTAACAATAATATTAATGCCAATAATTGCTTCCCTTGGAATACCAGTAGCAAAAATGTCAGGAAGAGGTTTAGGCTTTACAGGAGGAACAGTAGATAAACTAGAATCAATACCAGGGTATACAACATCAATAACAATAGAAAAATTTATAGAAAATATAGAAAAAATAGGAATAAGTTTAATTGGTCAAACTCTAAATCTAGCACCAGCAGATAAGAAAATTTATGCTCTTAGAGATACAATAAGTTGTACAGAAAATATACCACTTATTGCTTCAAGCATAATGAGCAAAAAAATCGCAGCAGGAGCAAATAAAATAGTATTAGATGTAACCTGTGGAAGTGGAGCATTTATGAAAAATAAAGAAGATGCAATAGCACTTTCTAAAACAATGTGTAAAATAGGTAGTTTGACAAGAAAACAAACAGTGTGTATTATAACAAGTATGGATGAGCCATTAGGGCATTCTGTTGGAAATATTTTAGAAATAAAAGAAGCAGTAGAATGTTTAAAAGGAAATATGCCAGAAGATGTAAAAGAAGTAGTTTTAAATTTAGGAGCATATATTATAAAACTAGCGGGAAAAAGTGATAATATAGAAGAAAATAAAAATAAGATTTTAGAAAGTATAGAAACAAAAAAAGCATATAATAAATTCTTAGAATTAGTTAAAAATCAAGGTGGCAATATTGAATATATCAAAGACTTAGAAAAGTTAGATAAAGCAAAATATATAGTACCAGTAAAAACAGATAACACAGGTTATATTAAAAGTATAGATGCTGAAAAAATAGGAAAATTATCTGTATATTTAGGAGCAGGAAGAATAAGAAAAGAAGACAAAATAGATAATACAGTAGGATTTGTATTTAATAAAAAAGTTGGAGATAAAGTCAAAAATGATGATATTTTAGTGTATATTCATTCAAATGACAAAGATAAATGCGAATATGTAATAAATGAATTAAAAAATATAATTGAAATATCAGAAAATGAGATACAAAAGCCTAAACACATATTAGAAATTGTAGAATAAAATAAAAAATTATGTAGTGGTGCACATTGTGATTCCATTATTCGAAGACTTGCTAAAAACTTGCCCCCTTTATTTAAGGTGGCTGTCATCGAAGATGACTGGGGGTTCTTATTTTTGTTAATTCAATTATTATGCTCCGCTTTCTTCGGCTTAAAATTATTTTTTTCCATTTCGCGTCTTCCCACTGATGCTGTAACGATACTATCGTATCTAACAGCATTCAGCGGTCCCCACGGGGACGCTCAGCCTAAGAAAAAAATAATTTTCGCCTCACGCTTCGCTTTACATATTATGGACTATTAGTAATAACTATCATCGCAATTACCTTAATTATAGCATTAGCAATAATTTTGAGTAAAAGCGAAAACCAATAAAAAAACAGACACATCTGTAACTTGACGGTTAGATGTGTCATACACTATAACTGGCAAACCAAGTTTGTGGTTTCTCCATTTCCTAACTATATTATACATATATTTTTTATATTTGTCAAACGAAAATCAAACTTTTTTATGTCTAAATAAATAAAAAGCAATAACCAAAACAAAAAACAAAATAGCAATAATAAAATTATAATTATCAAAAAATGCAAATTTATTACCGTCTACACTAGACGAAAAAACAGGCACTAAATCAAAATTAAAAAAAGGAAAAACCTTTATAAATAAAAATGTATAAATTGCAGCAAAAACACCTTGAAGAAATTTCCCTATAATATAAGGAAAAATTGAAATATCGCTATCTGCAATTATTGCATATATCTGTAAAACAATAGAAATACCACCAAAACCAAGTAAAAAAGCACTAATTATAATATTAGTAGATAACAATTTATTAGAAACGCTAGATACTAGTGAAACGCCATTAGTTAACTCCAAAATACCAGACACAATTGGTATACAAAACTTAGTATCAATATTAAAAATATTAGCAATAGGCTCAATTAATGTAGATAAAAATATCATTAATTTACTAGAATTTAATATAGAAATAATAATACTAAATAAAACAATAAACCCACCAATCATTAAAATTGTATTAATAGAATTGGTAATGCTAGAAGAAAGTATATTTGAAGATACATTTTTTTTGTTCGAATTTATTTTATTAATATTTAATTTCTCATTATCATTAAATTTCCAAAATCTAAAAACAAAACCAACACTAATACAAGAAAGAATATGAGTGATGAATAATAACACACCAATAGTAGTATTACCAAATAAAGCAATACCAACAGTTCCTATTATAAATAAAGCACCAGAATTATTAGTAAAGGTTAATAATCTTTCAGCCTCAGCCTTCGTAAGTAATCCTTCTTGTCTAAACTTAGTAACAATTTTAGCACCAGTAGGGTATCCACAAATAATTCCCATTATAAAAATATATGCTCCAACACCTGAAACATTAAAAAGAGGTTTCATTATTTTACTAAAAAATTTTCCTAAAATATTTGCAACATTTGTATTATTTAACAATTCTATTGCTATAAAGAACGGAAAAAGAGATGGAACAACAGAATTTGCCCATAAAGATAAACCAGACTTTGCAGCAGAAATATTACCTTTTGAAAAAACTAATAAACATAATATAAAAAAGCATAAAAGTATGCTTAAAAAATTCTTTTTTAAATTTATTGTATAAAATTTTGCTTTATTAAACATAACAACCCTTTCGTTATTGTTTAAACTAATAAGTTATTCTGCTCCGCTTTCTTCGGCTTAAAATTATTTTTAAGAAAATTTTTTAAATACTCTAACACAACCTATTTTTTATAGCATTTTTTTAAAAATTAGGTCTTCCAGGCTCACGGGTATTCCCCGCCTCCACGGCTGTCAGACCGTAATTTTGAAAAAAATCTATAAAAAGGTTGTGAATAGGATTACACTAAAAATTTTATTTAAAATAATTTTCGCCTCACGCTTCGCTTTGAATATTTTTAGTCTGAAAAGTAATTATTTCTTATGTTCAATGTGTTCGAGAGCGACTTCAAATACTTGTTTTATATGATTATCATCTAATGTATAATAAACTTCTTTTTTTTCTTTTCTACATTTAACTATATTCATTCTACGAAGTGTACCTAATTGATGTGATATAGAAGATTTACTCATATTTAGAACATTTGCAATGTCGCATACACACATTTCGTTTGAATCAAGTGCAAATAATATTTTTGTTCTAGTAGTATCGCCTAATATTTTAAAAAATTCTGCAATTTTATTGAAAGTATCTTCATCTGGCATTTTTTCTAATGTATCTTTAACAGTATTTTCGTGAATAATATTGCAATCACAAATAAATTCATTTTTAGACATATAATTATTCCTTTCTAATAATTGAATATATATTCAATTATTCAAATATATTATAATTGAATAGACATTCAACTGTCAATAGATTTTATAGAAAAAGATAAAAATTATTAAAATATATTGATTTTGTAAATAAAATAGAGTATAATGAATACAATAATAATTGATAAATTAATTTATCAAAAACTAGGTTAGCACAAACCTTTGATTAATTTCATAAACAAGTGTAAATTAAACATTAGGTTAGATATGAGCCTTTAGAATGAAAATTCTATAAACGAATATCCTATTGAACATTAGGTTAGGAACGAGCCTTTATTTTAAAATATAAACGAGTTTCTAGAAAAATTATGGGGGTACTAAAAAGTATCCCCTATTATTTTTGTAAAAGGAGAAAAGTATGAAAGAAAATAAAAAAATTAAACTTGAAAAATTAAATTTTTATGTTATAGATGATAATTATATTAATTATTTAAGCCAATTTGATAAACATATTGCTTATAATAAAAATCAAAAAAGACCATATATAGGTGTTGTAATTGCTATTGAAAAAAGTTATTATTTTGCACCATTATTTTCTCCGAAACCAAAACATAAAACTTATAAAGATAATTTAACTTTCTTTAAAATTATAAATACGAAAACCAAAAGTCAATTAGGTATTATTAGATTTTCTGATATGATACCAGTTCCAAAAAATTGTTTCAATTTACTAGATGTAGAAAATAAAAGTTATGGATATAAAAGATTACTTTCAGAACAATATTCTTATATAAATATACTAAAAAATAAGCAGAAAATTTTAGATAAATCAGAAAGGCTGTACATCATAGTTACTAAATCAGGTAAAGGTAAAATGGCTAGATTTTATAAAGAATTAAGTTGCGATTTTAAATTATTAGAACAAAAAAGTAATGAATATAAAATAAAGTAAAAAATAAATTTCCACAATTATAGGTTTACAATAGATATGTCACAGTAAATTGAAAAATAAAAAATGAGAA
>CANOPV010000085.1 GCA_947568605.1 uncultured Clostridium sp. | reverse complement strand
ATAGCTATTGCATTCGACATACAACATTGCTAGCTAATGTTATTATAGCACCATTTTTATTATATGTCAAATCTAAAATTTGATACATTTATTTATTTAATAATCTAGCAAAAAATCCTCTGTTCTTTATTCTTTCTAGTTCTTGTTGCAAATTGTATTTTTCTTCTTCCAGTTTATGATTATTTTCAATATAGTTACTATTTGTTGCTTGTAATGTAGCTTTTTCATTTATTAGATTTTCTTTTGCTTTTTTTTCTTCGTTATACATAGTTTCAAATTTTGAAGATATTTGTTTATATTCGCTTAATGTTGCTTTTAATGTTTCATTTTCTTGAATCAATGAAAACATTTTTGGGTTTTCTCTTACTTCTTCTACTATCTTTTTTTGATAGTTTTGTTTTAATATATCGTAAGCTTGTTGATTATAAACAAACTTTGTTTGTTTTCCATCATAAATTTGTTCTGAAAACTGGTCTAATTCTAATTTATTTTTTACATTATACCAAGATCCCTTTTTTATTCCAAAAATTTTCATTAAATCAAAACTTGTGTATTTAGTTTCGTTCATTATTGCTTGTCCTTTCTCGCTTTAGTATATGCTAGCATATACTAAAAAGCATACTAATTATATCTATATTAGTACCCATTTTAGCATATAAAAAATATAAATGCAATACCAGAGTAAATCGTAAAAAACCCATCTCCAGAGAATGGCTTTTAAACCAAACGGAATTGCTAATTTTATATTAGCAATGTAGTGCGGTAGCACTAGGGTAGAAAAGGTATAAACCTTTTCGTAGGGGCGAGATAGCCCCTGCAATACCTATTTTTCAAAATAGGTATTGTTGAGCATAGTTATTACATAAATATGCGATAGGGGTTTGGGGTGTACCCCAACGAAAAATCCATAGTGCATTTGCGTAGCAAATGTTCTATGGGTGATTTTTCGCTACTTTACAAAAGTAGCAAAGTATGGTAAAATATTTCAAGTAAAAATTTTTAAAGGAAGTGAGTTGTATGAGTGGGTATTTGAGCAGTAGAAAATTGACTAATGTTAAAGGAAGAATAAAATATATAACCAATGAGAAGAAACAAGAGAATATTGTTGACTATTACAATACAACTGATAGTAACTTCTGGAGAATGTTAGCAAAAGAAAACCAACAAAGACACAAAGAAGTAAATGCTGGAGGAAAATGTTGCGAAAGTAGAGAACTAATAATAGGAATACCACAAGATTCTAGTGTTACAGCAAAAGAAATATGTGATATTTTCAAAGAAAAATATAAAGTCGAGTGTACTTGTGCTATACATCAAAACAATAAAAAGGGAGTTGTAAACAGACATTGTCATTTAATTTTTAGCGAAAGACAAAAATTAAATGGGCCAGAAATAAGAGAAGAAAAGAGAGCAGCTAGAAACTATTATTATGATGAAAAAGGGAATAAATGCAAAAAAGCTGATGCAGTTAAAATAGTAAAGAAAGGAACAATATTGCAAAAAAGTGAAGTTAGGAACTTTACTGAAAAAAACGAATACTTTAAATCTCAAAAGTTTGTATATGAGTGTAAAGAAATTTTCCTAAAGGATCTCTTAAAAATTGAGTGGTCTTTGGAATCTGAAAAAAGGAATAAGGAACTTTCTGAAAAACATATAGGAAAAAATAACCCTAAAGAAATTTATATAAAACAGAATAATCATTTAAAAGCAATAGTTAAAAATGTTTGCAATGCTAGTGATTTTGTTATAAATGCAGAAAAAGGAACATCTTTAAAAGAATTGAAAAATGGTTATAACATAAAGAATTTTTCGGTTAAAAATTATGAAGAAAACGAAAACAAAGTTTATAGTTTTGTAGAGGAAATGCAGTCATTATATAAAACCAGAGTTAAAAACGAAGTAAAAGCACATAATGTTGTAAATAACGATTTAAGTATGCTGAAGAAAGAGGAATATATTTTTGAGCCTGTGCAAAATCAAATTTTAAACGATTATGAGCCACAAGTTAATACTAGAAGTAAACCAAAAGTAATAGACTTTATAAAAAACAAATTAAAAGATATGATAAAGAGAATTGAAAAACTTGTTAATATACAAGATTTACTTTATATAGAGCCAAAAAACAAAATAGAAATTTATCAAGATAAAAGAAATAATAACTTGTATATAGAAGATTCTAACCATATCAAAGAACAAAAACAAAGAGATGATTACGAACCAGAAATATAAAAAGAGTAGATTTTTTTCTACCCTTTTTTTGTATTGTTAAACAATACCGTCGACCATTGAGCCGTTCAGAGTCGCTCCCCAGCGTTGCTCCTTATCCTCTCTTTGGTGTTTCTATTATATAAGATTAAAACCACTTTGTAAATACCTTTATATGTTATTAGAATCGATTTTAAGCAGTTTTTTCATAATCTTTGTAAAATTTATCTTTAAACATAAAAAAAGGTCAAATTTTATTGACATTTATTTTTTATAATTATATAATCACATCAGAAAAAAGAGATAAAAAAATAAAGCCTCAGCTATTGACGGTAGCTTCGGCATATCTGAAAGGCATAACCATTCAAATCGCCTTTCGCTAGTATTATTATAATATAATGCAAAAGATGTGTCAACCATTTTGAAAAGAAATTTTTAAAATACTACCTTGCAGAGGGTAGTATTTTTTGTATCTCCTATACAAAAGGAGGAAAATTACTAATGAATGAAGAAATAAACAAAACATACAATTCTTTACCAGAAGAAGAAAAAGAACAATTAAATTTATTCGAGAAAAAAGGAATAACAGAAATTAAACAAAAGGTAGATCAGAAAACTGGAGAAATTTTATCGACAGAAACAAATTATAATTCAGAAACAAAAAGAAAAAAAGGAACTTTCTATGTAGGAAATCCAGAGGAACTTGCAAGACTTTGTTCTTTTAATAAAAAGAATAGAGCAATAAGTAAAATGCTTACATATATTATAAATACAGTTAACTGGAACAATGAATTTAGTTTTGATAAAACATTTATTGAAAGTTATAGTTTAAGTACAAAATTTTATCAAGATAGAAGATTTTTGTTAGAAAACAAATACATATTTCAAAAACCAAATAAAAAAAATGTATTTACATTAAATGTAGATTTATTTAGTAGAGGGAATGCTTATACAACAAGTCAATTATATGAAGAACAATTTGGAGAAGAGTTAAGCCAAGATAGTAAAATAGAACTAGCAAAGATAAAAAAGAAAGTAACAAAACTATCAAAAGAAGATATAAAAAAATTGATAGAAGATTTACAAAATATGTTATAAAAATTAGTACCGCAAAGTATATGTAAAAGTGACCGCAAAGTGTATGTAGTCAAAAACTCGCAAACACTATAAATATCAACGAAAAACGACATTTTTGATTTTTTTTACTCTATATCTATAATATAATATCTGCAAAGGGGCTTTGCCCCTCTTTTTTTTATCTACCTTTTATATTTATTGCAACACCCCAGGGGTTTATTACGATTCACTCTGGTATTATATTAAATAAAAAGAAGAATAGATTTTTATTTCTCTATTCTTCTTTCATTATTATAAGCTCATTAAAATTACATTCAAGTATTTTGCAAAGAGTTTCTATCTCCTCTAGTGTTAAATATTTTACTTTACTAAAATATAATGCGTTTATTCTTTTATAGTTCCAATTTGTTAGTTGTTGCAATTTATATCTACTTATATTTTTCTTTTCCATTAGAATATCAATATTAATCTTTATCATATAACCACCTTATTTGAGATTATATAGTTTGGAATTACTAAATAATAGACCGATATTATATGGTATTACTTTATATACACTATTTTATTATGTCTTGAACATTGCATTCCAGAATTTTTATAAGTGTGTCTAATTCTTCAAGAGATACATATTTCATTTCATTTCTATATAAAGCATTTATTCTCTTGTAATTCCAGTTTGTTATTTTTTGTAACTTATAACGAGAAATATTTTTTTTCTTCATTTCGTTACTAATGGCTAGTTTTAGCATTTTTACCACCCATTTATTATGATATAAAATAATATTATACTTGCATAGTCGTATATTATATGGTAGTATATAAAGTACAGTATAAAGAAAGGAGGTAAAACATTGGAAGATTTGTTTGAAGATGTAGAATATATTATATCTGAACGAATGCGCCAACCAATAAAAAAACTAGAAATAAACGAAGAATATAAAAGAAGTAATAAAAAATTTGATGATAAATTTGAAGAAATGTACCAAGAAATAGGAAAAAAAATAGGAACTAATAGACAACGCGAGTTCGAAGATTTAATGGGAGAATGCCATACAATAGAAGAATATAAACAAGATTTGCATTATTTAGTAGGCTTTTTGGATGGTGTTAAATTTTTTAATATGTTACACAAAATAGTGTAATTTTATTATTGTTTGCATATTAGTAAGTATGTTTCTCCTATTTTTTGTTGTGATAAAGAGATTTTTAAAACTGTATTTCACTTTTGTACTTACAAAATATGTGTGTTTCTAAAGTCAAGATATGTCTGCATTTATCTTGACTTTTAATTTTATTAGGAGGTATAAAAATATGGAAGAAAAAGAGGATCTTTCTTTATTAGTTTATAATTTTTTAAATTCTATTAGAGCGAAAGAAGTTCCAGAAGAAAAAATAAGTAAACTTTTTGATTTTGTAAATTGTTTAGAAAAGGGAACTGAAAAGCAAAAAAGAAGATTTATTATGTTTTTTGATGTTAGACAAAATAAAGAATTAGAAACATTTTCAACTATTGCAAAAAAAGAAAATTGTACTTATCCAGCAATAAAATGTTGTGTTAGTAGAATTAGAAGTATATTAGTAAATTTAAAGGACAATGAAAGAGAAGAACTAATAAAGATTATAAAAAATGATAAGATATTATAATTTTGTTGAAAAAAGTATCATTTTGTAGTATATTTATAAAGTCCCTCGAGAAAGGGGGTGATTATAGTGACTGCATTCGACATTATCTTTTTCT
>CANOPV010000084.1 GCA_947568605.1 uncultured Clostridium sp. | reverse complement strand
TATTTTGGAAGTCGTTAGATAATATAACCAAACTCGATTATCAATAAAACCAGAATTAAAGTTTTTTGCATATTCATATATGTTGTCTAATAAATCTTTTGTTTCGTTTGATAATGCTTTAAATATATCTTCAAAACCAATAGTATATGTAAGACCGTGAGCAACTATAGAGATAGTACCTTTATTATTTATCGCCTCATAAAAATTAAAATAATTAGAATAATTAAAGTTCATATTTCCTCCCTGAGTTAATATCGAAATGTTATTTTAAAATCATTTCTTTTTCTTTTGATGTATCTTATCATAATATTTGCTACAATGTAATATTAAATGTCTGCAGCAGTTAACTTGACAAAATAGGGAGGAATTAAAAATGACAAAAAAATTAAAAAAAGAAAAAGTTTTAATTTATGCATTATATGATGAACAAATATATGATATAGATTATAACGAATTGATGAATTTAAGTAGTGATAGGGAGGAAGAATTAAAAAGTTATTGTGAAACTGCAAATTATGAAATTATTAACATAACCAGAGAACTAAAAAGCAGTTTATTAACATATAACTTTGAACGTTTTTTAGAAAGTTTATATAACTATTCCACAAAGTATGCTTTTGGTTATGATTATCCAAAGATAAATAGGGTTATACTTTATGATATATTTGATTTGTGTAGAAACAAAAATCAAATAAAAGCATTGCGTGAAATTCTTGATGATGAAGGAATTGTATTAGAAACTATAAAACAAGAAAGTTTGGAGATGTTTGAGTATGAGCAGTAATAGACAAGAAGCAAAACAAAAAAAGAAAGCAGCCTTATATATTAAATATGAAGAAACTGATTATGATGAATTAAAGAAAAAGGAAGAAATATTAATCAAATATTGCGAAGAAAACAACTTTACTATTGTAAAAAAATATTTTGATAGCGAGGGTTGTTGTGCACCATATTTTTCAAACACTATGAGAGATTTTTTAAGAAACATAGGGAATAGAGAATATGATTATTTAATCACTTGTGATATCAATGATTTAACAGAATATCTTTGTCAATTAGTAGCAATCAATGCAATACTTGATGATGAAGATACAGAGATAATAACGATAAACCAAGGTATTTTGGGAAAAGATATGCTACTTGATGGTACTTATTTTGAAAATGTAATGAACAAAAAGGAATTACAAGAACCAAGGGTACAATATGATGAAAGTGGCAAAGTTATTGATATAAAAGAATTACCATTTTAGGTCTATAAGTATTATAGATTTAATAAAATCATACATTTAATTAGGTGATATGAATGAAAATAGTTAATGTTTTCAATAATAATGGGAAAACACTACAAGAGATTATAGAGCAGTTTCTTATTGATTACTGTTTGGAGATTGGTTCTTTTAAGAAATAATACTATAATATAAGTGTTAATGTGTTTTACCAAGACAGGAGTGAAAATTTGAAAGGTAAGACATATAAAACCGCTTTGTATATTAGGTTATCGAGAGAAGATGGCGACAATATGGAAAGTGAAAGCATTAAAAATCAAAGAGATTTATTGCAAATGTTCTTAGAACAAACAGAGGAAAAACTTCTTTTTGTAGAGGAATATGTTGATGATGGCTATACTGGTTCTAATTTTAACAGACCTGCTTGGCAAAAACTATTAACAGATATTGATAGTGGAAAGATAAATACAATTATTACGAAAGATTTATCTCGTATGGGTAGAGATTATATCTCAATGGGGGAATATATTGAAAGAATATTCCCCGAACGAGGTATAAGATATATTGCTTTAAATGATGATATAGATACATTATACGAAACACCAGGATTAGAATTTTTACAATTTAAGTTAATGTTTAACGATTACTATTTAAAAGACACATCAAAAAAGATAAGAAAAATAGTAAAAGCAAAAAAAGAAAAAGGACAATTTCTAGGGTGGAAAGCAGTATATGGCTATAAAAAAGATCCTAACGATAAACATAAAATAATTGTAGATGAGGAAGTTAGACCTATTATTGAAAGAATGTTTAACCTAGTAATAGATGGTAAAAGTCCAAGACAAATAGCAAATACATTTTCCGATGAGCATATTCCAACACCTAGCGTTTATGCTAATCTAAATAGAGGTATGAAATCCACAGCATATGAATTATGGTGTCCTAGAACTATTGAAGAAATGCTTACAAATGAAACATATATAGGAAATCTTACACAAGGAAGAAGAAGAAAATTAAACTATAAATCTAAGAAAGAAATTAGAACACCTAAAGAAGAATGGATAATAACTGAAAATACCCACGAGGCGATTATTGATAAAAAGGTATTTAATACAGTCCAAGACTTATTAAAAAAGAATAAGAATAAACCAACTGGCAATAATATTCAATTACTTTCTGGCTTTATGGTATGCAAAGAATGTGGACACGCAATAGGAATAAATAAAAGTAGCGATGGCAAAAGAAAATATTGTTGTTGTACTTATTATATTTCACATAGTAAATATGGCTTATGTACCCCACATAGTTGTAATTATGATAAGTTGGAAAATGCTATATTAGAAGAAATTAAAAAAATGTGTACTGAATATCTAGATAGTAGCACATTTAAAGATAAAGTAGATGAAGCAAAAAAGAAGAATGACATTAAGGTTAAATTACAAAAGGAAATAAACATGTTAGATAGAAAGGTTAGTAGTCGTCTATCTTACATTGATAAAATATATGAAGATAAGTTAAAGGGCGACATTGATATAGAAATGTTTAATCGTTTAACTATCAAATATAAAGAAGAAATAGAACAATGGAAAAGCAAGAAATCGGAAGTAGAATTAGAACTGAATAATATTGATAAAGAAGATACTAATAAAGAAAAAGAAGAAACACTAAAAAAGATAAACGAATATTTATCTTTTGAAAAACCAAGTAGAAATCTATTAGTAAATTTAATTGATAAGATACTTATTAGTGAAGATAAGACAGTAGAAATACATTATAAGTTTAAACTAGCATAGTATATTAAAATATTAATATATGATATAATATCACTAGGTGGTATTATGGAAACAATAGAATTATCAAAGGAAAATCAAAGTTATATTAAACCTGTAGCATTTGAACATTTTTTAATGGCATTATTTAAACAATTAGGTTATGAAGTAGAATATCGAAAAAGAGTTAAAGATAGTTATATTGATATGGAACTGACATATAAAAAATCCCATAAAAAAGAAAAATATATATGTGAAATAAAATTTTATTCAAAACTTTATTTTTCACCTAGTTCTATAGTTTATAGTATTATGGAATTATCAAATGTTATAAAAGTAGGTGAAACAGGATTACTAATAACAAATGCAATATGCACACCGCAATGTAAACAAGAAGCATTAGACAAGGGAATAATTATCTTAGATATAGCAAATTTACTATATTTAATACAACCAAATAATGATTTATATCAGAAATTTTTGGAATTATTAGATTTTTCGGTTGCTAAAATTTCTCCAAAATCTCCCTCAATACCTTTTGATTTTGCAGGAAAGATTTTTGAAGATGAGAATACTAAAATTAATTGGGCTCAAAAATTTGAAGATATTAAACCTGGAAAAAGCCAATTTGCAAAATATGAAAAAGTTTGCGTGGAAGCATTAAAACTATTATTTTCAGATTATTTAAGTGTCTGGGAGGAACAACAAAAATCAAATGATGATTTATATCGTTTTGATTTGATTTGCAAAATTAAAAATGATGTGAATGATGATTTTTTTAGTACATTAAATAATTACTTTAATACTAGATATATTATCTTTGATTTTAAAAATTACAAAGAGCAGATTACTCAAAAAGAAATATATACAACAGAAAAATACCTTTATGATAAGGCATTAAGAAAAGTTGCTATTATTATTTCTAGGAATGGTATAAATAAAAATGCATTAAAAGCAATCAAAGGAAGTCTAAGAGAACAAGGGAAGGTTATTTTAACTTTAACAGATTATGATATTTTAGCGATGATAAATATGTATTATAAAGGTGATAATCCAACAGATTACTTATCAATGAAATTAGATAAATTACTAATAGAATTAGAAAAATAAATTTATCATAAGTTTAATACCCGATGACCTTTTCTGCCCCCAATAACAGTTTTACCAATCATATCATTTAAAGTAAAATTATCGTATTTTTCTCTTGAAACAATAAAACTTCCATCTCTTTTAGTAAGCGCCGAGAAATTAACTAAATAGTCGCTTTCTCCTTGATTATAGACATAAATAGTCGCTTCACTTCCAGCAAAACCGATTTGAACATCTCCAGATAATACTGCAGCTGTTACTTTATCAGCACCTGAAGTTAAAATAATTTCAACATCTAATCCTTCTTCTTCAAAATATCCTAAAGAATCAGCGATATACTGTGGTGCATAAAAAATACTATGAGCTACCTCTGCAACGCTTACTTGGGTTAATTTATCATCTTTTTTAAATATACTAGGAATAAAAATAATACCAAGAATAATTAAAATACCAACTAGAGAAAAAATTATCTTTTTCATCATTTATCTCCTCCCTTTCTTATCAGTTTATTATATTCTAAATTTATTATTAAGTGATTTTTTTAGTAAAAAAAGGAATATTAACTTTTTTATTGTATGTTATATATGAAGAATGATAGGGGATAATAGAGGGAGGAATTATTATTCAGAAAAAAACAATATTTTTAATTATTATGTTGGTATCATTATTTTGGATACCTAAAATCAAGGCTCTTAGTAAATATAATTTAGTCAAAGATAATTACGAGAATGTTTATTATGTTCAAAATGGTATGCCTGAACATTATGGTTCAGATATTCAATTTAAATTTACATTAAATGGTAAAACCGCATTTTGTATGGACCCAATCGCACCTATTACAAAATATGAGTATAATGGGATACCACTTATTGAATCAATATATAATAAGCAAACACAAGATTATCTTAATAAAGTTATTTATTATGGCTATGATTACCCAGGAC
>CANOPV010000083.1 GCA_947568605.1 uncultured Clostridium sp. | reverse complement strand
GGCGAAATCGGAAAGGAATACCCGTGAGGTTTGACCGAATTTCGCCCTAAATAAAATTATAAAATAATCAAATTTTACGTGTAGGGGCGCACAGTGTGCGTCCGTACTTCGAAGAAATTACTTAATCTTGGCTCCCTTATTTAAGGGGGCTGTCGTGCTTTGCACGACTGGGGGTTCTAAATAAATTATGCAAAATAAAAACAGTTATACAATTCTTTGTTAAAATTATTTTTTTAATTCATTGGCTCCAACTAGCGAAGCAAACTTGTCGCATAATTTCATTAAAAAAATAATCTTTTAACTCAAATTGTCCTAAAAATTTGCAAAATTTTCAAAAATAGTGTATAATATATATAATTGGTCAAGCACCAAAAGGTTAAAAGGAGAGAAAATTATGCGACCACAAGCAAGTTATTACTACCAAATGAGGTATCGGACTGACACAGACTACAATGACGAAATAAGAAGAAAAAGAGGCGTTGCTATTCAAGCCTTAGAAATGGTTGAAGAAGGCAAAACTCTTCAACAAGTTTGTCAGGAACTTAGAATAAGTGACAAAAAGCTCACAAAAGCATTAGGCACTTTATCAGATATTGAGAAAGAAGAATTAAAAAAGGCAAGGAAACAGAACAGAAGCAAGTCTAAGGAAGATGTTAAGCCAAATTCTAAGCCAATGTCTAGGGAAAAATTTTCTGCTTATGTAAGGTCACGTGCAAGCAAAAAGTAAATTTTCCACCAAAAATATGCCGAGATTTTGGCATATTTTTGGTTCTATTACATATAATATATTAAGAATATATTGGAAGAATTGCCTTTCAATAACAATATAAAATTATAAATACAAAAACAGAAGAAAAAAGATGAAAAAGGAAGAAAAACGTAAATAATCTAAAAAAATCATATCTAATAAGAATTGAATAAAACAATATTATAATATAAAATAATTAAGCAAAATAAAAAAAGGAGAGTTTAAAGAATATTAATGAAAAAATTATTAATAGCCTTCAGAACATCTATAAAAACATTAGTACTAATAACACTCGCAACATTTCTTATATTAACAGCAGTAGTACTAATATATAAACCAATATATAAAGTAACATTAGATGGAGAATTTATAGGATACTGCCAAAATAAAACTGAATTACAATCAAAAATAAATGATTATCTAAAAACAGGTAACTCCAATTCAGAAAACATAGCATTTGCACAAATAGATAATATGCCAAAATATGAAATATGTTTATTAAAAAAAGATATAGTAACAACAGACGAAGAAATATACAATACTGTTATATCAACAGGAAAAACATATTATAGATATTATGCTATTTTACTTGATAATGAAGAAAAAATGTATGTATCTACATTAGAAGAAGCAGAAAATGCAATAGAAGAATTAAAAAGCAAAAATAGTAATAATATAAATAAAATAAGTATGCTAGAAAAATATGAAATAGAATTAAGAGACTTTTCAACAACAGAACAAGTAGTATCATCATTATATGAAAAAAAGCCTGTTGTAGTTCAACAATCATCATCACCAGTATCATATAGTAAATCAGCGAATTTATCATCAACAGTAGTTTCATTAAATGGAGTAAACTTATCAAGACCAGTTAGTGGAAGAATATCATCAAGATATGGGCGAAGATGGGGAACAACACATAAAGGACTTGATATTGCAGCACCAAAAGGAACACCAATATATGCAGCAGGGTCAGGAAAAATAACAACGTCATCTTATGGATGGAATGGTGGATATGGAAATTATGTAGTTATAGACCACGGAAGTGGAGTAACAACTGCTTACGGACATTGTAGTTCATTAGTTGCAAAATATGGTCAAAAGGTAAATAAAGGCGATTTAATAGCTTATGTAGGAAATACAGGAGATTCACAAGGAAACCATTTACACTTTGAAATAAGAGTTAACGGAATAGCACAAAATCCACAAAATTACTTATATTAAAATAAAAATAATAAAACCCCAATTATTATAAATAATTGGGGTTTTATTCTATCCAAATTTATCTATTCTTTCTCTTTCCTTAATAGATAAGTCCTTCAACCATTCAGCAAAATTAGTTATATCATTATTTCTTAAAAATTCAAAATACTTTACTCTATCATCTTTTGATATAACAACAGGTGGTAAATTATTTTTCAATAATTCATAATTTATAAGTAATCTACCTGTTCTACCATTACCATCTTCAAAAGGATGTATGCTTTCAAATTCAATATGATATTTAGCAATTTTAGTAAAAATATCTTGTTTATCATTATTATAATTATAAACAAAATAATTCATTAAATTATTTATCTTTTCAGGCTTTGGCGGAATATGTTCACTACCTTGAATAAATACTTGTACAGTCCTATAACTCTTTGTATCTTTAATATCTCTATTTATAGTTTCATTTAATTCTTTTATAAATCGTTCATCAAATTCTTCATTATTTTGTAAATTTTTAAAGACTAATTCTAATGCTCTTTTATGATTAATAGCCTCATATATTTCTCTTGGCTCTTTTCCTTCAATTTTAAAACTATTATCATTATATAGAATGGCATAAGTTTCAGCATAAGTAAGAGTACTACCCTCAATAGCATTTGAATGATAAGTACTTCTTGTAATAAAATCTTCTAAATAATCTTGATGATTTAAAATAAACTCTAAAATAGTCATATTATTCTCCTTTTTAAATTATGTTTAAATTTTATCATATCCATTTTGGAAAATCAATATGTACTATATAACATATTTTTCAAAAAACAAGCAGATATTCAAAAATTTTATTTCAAATCTCTTTTCTATTTTTCAGCATTATTAAATATAAAAATCCTATCAATAAATTCGTTATTATAATTTGTGTACTCATCAATTACTTTTTTCCAAAAGTTGTATGCTGAATTACTATTAAATAATGGTGATATTTCCCAATTTCCTCTATATTTATCAAAACATTTAAAGGAACATTGTTTACCAATTTTTTTTCTTCTATATTTTGGTATTACCATAAATTCGGCAATGCTGTAACCATCAGAAGATTTTTGTATATAAGTATTTATCATTACAAATCCTAATAATTTATTTGTCTTTTCTTCTCTAATGAAAAAGGCATATCTATTATTATCAGTAAAATACTTATTAAAATATTTATATTCAAATATTGCTTCATTATTCATTTCATTTCCATTATTTAAACTTTCTTCAAAAAGAGAATATTCAAGCAATCGAAATAAAATATCTTTATTTTCTTCTTTTACTTCATCTAAATATATATTCATAATTACAATTCCCACATCTATTATATTATTAAAAAAACAAACCTTTTAAGTGGTTTGTTTTTTGCTTAGTATGGTCGAGGTGACAGGGTTCGAACCTGCGACCCCATGGTCCCAAACCACGTGCGCTACCAACTGCGCTACACCTCGATAATATAAATACTAATATATAATAGCATAAAATTAATGAAAATTCAATACTTTTTACAAAAATTTTATAAATTCTATTGAAATTTTTGTATAATAACAGTATAATAAATATATTAAATGTACCCGTAGTTTAGCTGGATAGAATGCAAGGCTACGAACCTTGAGATCGGGGGTTCGAATCCCTCCGGGTACACCATTTACACCTTATAAAAGGTGTATTTTTTTAACTTGCTAGTCTTTTATATATTTTTTTCTTTGTTCAATAATATCATCCCACTCCGTTGATGATTTTTATAAAACATCTTCTTTAAAAAGCAAAAAAATAAAAGGTCTACACCATTATTTAGTAAAAAACTCTAAATGCAATAAAAAATTATATTTCAAATTGTATTTTCCCAAATAGGTTTATAAACTTCAACAATATTATATCAAATAATTGTTGCAAAAGTGTCAAAATTTGTCTACTGGAAAAATTTATTAAAAATATAAAAAAAAATTGTATTTACTTTTAAATTTAAAATAAAAAATATTCTAAATAATTGGTTGTTGACAATAACTTAGTTTATAGTATAATGATTTATATAAATAGTAATTTGTGTAGGAGTAAAAATATATGAAAAGTAAAATAATATTATTTATTATAATTGCAATTTTTATAGTCAGTTTTTCTTGTATTATTATATATTCAAATACTAAAGGATTGAAAGGATTAGAGAAAGAAGTTTCTAAAATTGCATTACCACAAAATATTGAAAAAATTGCAATAAAAAGTAAAATAGGAGATTCAGGTGGAAATGGAGAATATCCAACATATAGAGTAGTTTTATTAGTGAAAACACAAATAACATTAGATGAATTAAAACAAGAATTTGAAAATATGAATTTAAAGTTTTCTAATCATTATGATAGTTGCAATAATATTCCAATTTTTTATATTACACATTGTAAAGGTAACATTTTTAAATCTTCAAGGAGTTTTTCACTTGAATTTAATGAATTAAATGGAATAGATGATTATAATAATTATTACTTTATAGAATTTGTTGAATAATAATCATAAATAAGTAAAATACAAATTATAATTTGGAGTATGATTATGGATAATCTAAATAATATAACATATTATAATAGCCCAATGTTTTTTTCTATTTGAGATATTCTCTTTCTTTTTCACTTTAAATCCATAATAATAAAGTAGATAGATAATATTAAGAAGTATTACTACTATCAATAAACCTAATATTATTACATTTGACATAATTTACATTCCTCCTAAATTTAATTTCAACGATAACTTACTATTTTACAATTTAAATAATATCATATTATCATATACTTTTCAATTAAATTTCTAAAAAATATGACACAAAAAATGCCGACAAAGCCCGAAATATAGGCAAAATAAAAAAATTAAAATATATAGGTTGACAATAACTTAGTTTATAGTATAATGATTTATATGAATAGTAATTTGGAGGGGAGATTAAAAATATGAAAGAGTTAGTAGATTTTGCAGTCTTAATAATAATATATTTTTCAAAATTTTATAAGAAATGGAAAGAAAAAGGTAGAGATGTACTGTTTGTAAATACTT
>CANOPV010000082.1 GCA_947568605.1 uncultured Clostridium sp. | reverse complement strand
ATTGGAAATTTGCATATAATTCTATCTTTATTTACACCATCAAAAGTTTTACCTTGTGAAGCATATTCTTTTCCATTTTCATCAATAATACTAATACTATTATTAGCCCCAACATTAAAATCTTTTATTGTTGCAGTAAATGTAGTGCTTGTATTAGAAGTAAACATTTTTTCTAAATTTATACCATTTATTTTATCTTTTAACTTATATTCAATTGCACTTTCAGAATAAAATTTTTCAGGTACATTTAGTTCTATATTCCACTCACTATTTGATAATGCCTTATATTTTCCTTTTTCATTTTTATATCCAATACCTACTACTTTAATATATAATTTTTTCGCTTTTGGAAAATAATCTTTTGCTGACATTAAAGAACTTATTACAATATTATTATCTGTTCTTGTAATATAAGTGTTTTGGCCTGATATGCAATGTGGTTCAATATCATTATCTTTTAATTTAATATTGTTCTTTTTTATAAATTCTTTAATAAGATTTGTATTAGTTCCTTGTTCTACATGATATACTTCATTATTTTCATTATATAATATATATGCATAATCTAAATTTTCACCATTTAACCTAGTTTTATCATTTAATTTAAAGTCTAACATTATATTTATATCATTTTCTGACATAGAAAATGAATTAATTTTTAACCCAACTCCATCTGAATATATATATTCCATATTTAAATTTTCTACATAACCATTAGTAATTGCTTCTGATATGCTATTAATAATATACACTGGATTTCTATCTGTAAAATTTTGTATTATATTTTTAGATTGTACTCCTCCTACGATAATAATTAATAATACAATTATTATTACTGCTACTCTATTTAAACTTAATTTTTTTCTGTTTGCGATATGTTTCATATTATATTCCTTTCTAAATTCAGATATAGCAATATTAAGTTTTATATTATTAAATAACTGTTCTTTATTATCTTTCATAATATTAATATCCTCCTTCAATTAAGACTTTTTTTAGTTTCTTTCTTATTCTATGTAATTTAGTTTTAGTATTAATTTCAGAAATATTTAATTTATATGCAATCTGACTTATACTCATAGAATTATAATAAAATAATATAAAAATATTTCTATCAATATCTTTCATTGAATCTAATGCATTCTTTATTAATTTATTTTCTTCTTTTTGCTCATATAGAGTCGATATATCTATGCTATCTTTAATTATATTTTCATAATCTTCTAAGTTATAATCAATATTTATTAAATTTCTACATTTATTTTTAACAATATTTTTTGTAATTCCTATTATATATGGTTTTATTGGTAATTCACTTTTCAATTTTTCTCTATTATTCCAAATCACTAAGAATACATCTAAAATAATTTCTTCAATATCTTCATTAGATAAATGAGATGACATATTTTTTACTATTGTATATATATAATTGTTATAATCTTCAAATATTTCTTCAATTTTTATATCTCCATTTGATTTATATTTACTTATTAAATCTATTTTCTCCAATTTTATTTAATCTCCTTTAAAGGTATTAGATATATCTATTATATATATTATCATTTTTTTATAAAAGGTTACATATTATTTCAAATTTTTTATATACTTTATAATAATGTAAAAAATTGGATAAAATGTAAAAAAATAGAAAATAACTATTGACATTATTTTAATAATTGTATATAATATTTTATGTTCTTGGTTTCAAGAATATAGATATGGTGTAGAAATGTGCTGTTTAATGGAGGTTATTACTATGAAAAAAATTATCGCAATCTGCTTGTCGTTATGCTTATCTTTAATGGTTTTTACTGTTCCAACATATGCTGTTTCAACAGCATCAACTGAAAAAACTGATGTTGCTATTGTGGCAACTGAAACTGACGGGATTATGCCTCGGAATGTAACTGTTTTAAAGGAAGAGTCAAATGTATTTTTTATTGACTCATATTCCATTTTTTATTACACAAAATTATTTACACAACTTTTTTTCTAATACCAATATGCTAATTTTAAAAAAGAATTTACTAATTTAGTTTGTTCTTCTAATTCTTCTTTATTTGCTATATTATATTTTGTGTCTTTTATATTTCTTGAACTTAATGTCCATAAAAATGCTTTTAATTTTGGAAATTTCTCTATATTTTCTTTCATAAATGAAATTAAATCACATAATTTTTTATATAATTCACTTTGCTTTTTCGCTTCTTCTTCATATTTATTTATATCAACAATTAATGATAATGGTTCTGAAATTTTTATTCTATAACTATCATCACTAATCGAATTTATAAAATTTTCATAACTTTCACAAAAAATCCTATACATTATATTTCTCCCTAAATACTTCTAATTTTTTTATAAACTCATTTCTTTTACTTTCAAATAAATCATCTCTGTTTAATATTTCTTCAATTATATTATTTAATATCTCTTTATTGCAATCAGGTATAATTTCATTTAAATCTTCAATATCTTTATTGGCTAATCTTATTATTTTGCTTACCGCAATGTCTTCTTTTGAAAGAATATAAATATTTATATACTTAAATTCTTCTAATTTTATCGCTCTTTTCCTATAATTTGGAGATAATATTGTACTTTCATATTCTAACATATCATAATCTCTTAATAATACAAATACTTTTCCATATTTTGCAGGATAACCTAAATCAACAAAGTCTATGTCTAATGTGGCTCTTGTTGTATATTCCCCTAATATACACGCTCCTCCACCTATTAAATATATGTCAAATGGTTCTAATTGAAATAGTTTTGTTACTTCTTCCATTTCGTGAAGAACTTTTAATAAATTATCTTTTATCATAAAAATCTTTCCTTTATTATTTATTTTTATTATTATATAGGAAATTATTTTAAAAATAAATAGTTTTGTTGTAATTTTCTAGTTTAAATTAAATTTTCAATTCTTCGTTAAAATTATTTTTTTAATTCATTGGCTCCAATTTGCTACGCAAACTTGTCGCATAATTTCATTAAAAAAATAATCCTTTAACTCGAATTTCATTTTAGTCTCACGCTTCGCTCTGAACATTAGAAAAAATAGTTTTAACTATTTTTTCTTAACTTTTCAACTATTTCAACTAATGAATCTACTAAAAAATCTACATCTTCTTTTGTATTTTCTATTCCAAATGTTACTCTTAGTGCTCCTCCTGCTAATTCATTATCTAAGCCAATTGCTACTAAAACGTGTGATGGACTTGATGACCCTGTTGTACAAGCAGAACCTGCTGATGCACATATTCCTTTTGCATCTAAGTATAATAACAATTCTTCTCCATCTACTCCTTTAAATGATATATTTGCATTACCTGGCAATCTATTTTGTCTATCTCCATTTATTTTTATATCTTTAATTTTACTTTCAACTTGTGAAAAATAATAATCTCTTAAATTTCTTAATTTTTCATTATACTCTTCAAAATTTTTATAAATTAATTCTATTGCTTTTCCTATTCCAACTATTCCTGGAACATTTTCTGTTCCTGCTCTTTTATTTTTTTCTTGATGTCCTCCATCTTGTATTCTTTCAAATTCAATTCCGCTTCTAACATATAACGCTCCTACTCCCTTTGGTCCATAAAATTTATGTGCAGACATAGATAGTAAATCTATATTCATTTCTTGTACATCTATTTTAATATTTCCAATTGCTTGAACTGCATCTGTATGAAAATATACATTGTGCTTTTTTGCAATTTTTCCAATATCTTTTATTGGTTGTATTGTTCCTATTTCGTTGTTTGCAAACATAATACTAATTAGTATTGTATTGTTTGTTATTGAATTTTCTAATTCCTCTAAATTTATAAAACCTTTTTCATTTACATTTAAGTAAGTAATTTTAAATCCTTGTTTTTCTAATGTTTCACAACTGTTTAATACAGCGTGATGTTCTATTTTTGTTGTTATAATGTGATTTCCTTTATTTTTATTGGCATAAGCAATTCCTTTTATAGCAAGATTATCGCTTTCACTTCCACAGCCAGTAAAGTATATTTCTTTTGAATTTGCATTTATTACTTTTGCAACTTTTGTTCTTGAATCTTCAATTGTTTTTCTATTATGTCTTCCTAAACTGTATATAGATGAATAGTTTCCAAAGTTTAATTTAAAATATTTTATCATTTCTTTTAACACATCTTCTGCAACTGATGTTGTTGCCGCGTGGTCAAAATATCTTATTTTTTGCATACATTTTCACCTTCTAAATTTTCTTTTTATTATAGTATATGTAACAGATTGGAATTTATAATTAAAAAAATGCATATTTTTTATACTGACAGTAAACATTAACTATTGTGTTTCTTCAATGTTGTTAAGATAAATGTTATATTTGATTATATAGTAAACAATATTATGTAACACAAAATTTTAATTAAAAGAAAGGTTGGTATATATGGCATTAGATTATAAAATTATGGGTGAAAGGTTGCGTGCTGCAAGACAAGCAAAAAATATGACACAAGATCAACTTGCTGAAAAACTTAATGTTTCAATTGCTTTTTTAAGTAGAATTGAAAGCGGAAAAACTAGAATTAATTTAGTTAGATTAAATGAGATTTGTACTTTAACAGGAGTTTCTGAATCATATATTTTAAATGGTACTTCTGAAAATTCTCCTGCTTATCTAACAGAAGAATTTAATTCTTTATTGAAAAATTGCCCAGCAGATAAAAGAAAGCAAATTTTTGAAATTGCGAAAATAATTATTAATGGTTAAAAATATTTTAAACAAAAAAGGTAAGCATTTTTGAAAATGCTTACCTTTATTCTTTGAATACTATATAAAATTTTATATTATTTTATAAAAATTCCCTTTTCCTATTTGTAATATGTTTTCTTCATTATTTAAAGCAATTTGTTTGAAGTCTGTTATTTTTTCTCCATTTAGTTTTACTGCTCCTTGCGTAAATAACCTTTTTATTTCTCCTTTTGATGCGTATTTTCCTGTATTTAAAATTGCTTCTAATACCTCGTTTGCTATTTCATTTTCTTTATTTATTTTTAATTCAGGTAAGTCTTTTGGTGCTTTTTGTTCTGTATATGCTGTTATAAAGCT
>CANOPV010000081.1 GCA_947568605.1 uncultured Clostridium sp. | reverse complement strand
TTATTAAGTCTAGGAATTGAGTTATTACAGCCTTTAATAAATGGTTTTAGATCAGCAGATATAACGGATTTAATAACTAATGTCATAGGTGGAAGTATTGGATATGTTATGTATTTAATATTCAAACCATTAACAACTAAAACATTAAATTATATAAGTCATAGATAATTACAAATTACAATTATTAAAGGAGATAAATTTTATGAATATTAAACAAAAATACTTATTATAATAGGAATAATAACAATTATTGGAATTAGTTTTGTTATTGGTTTATTTGTAGGAAAAAAATGTATCAAAGAACGATTTAGCAATTAACGAAGTATCTGGTATAACATTTTTTATATGATGAAAGATAGCAATAACTACAATAAGTAGAGCAGATGATTGTTAATTGTCTGCTTTTATGTTATTATAATAACAAAAATAAGGAATAAAAATATGAAAATTAAAGATAAACAAGAATTACACCAGATATTTGAAAAACTAAAAAAAGATAAGAAAGAAAATATTTTTAATGAATTATATAATAAATATAGTAATCTAATATATAAAATTGCCTTTTCATTAATAAAAAACAAAGAAAACAGTGAAGATATAAAGCAAACAGTAATGATAAAAATATGGAATATGAGTAAAGAAAATTTACCAGAAAAAAATGAAGCCTGTTGGTTATATACAATTACAAAAAATGAAACATTGAATTATATCAGAAAGCAAGAAAATACTATAAATTTAGATGAAATATATTATATAAATAATGAAGATAAAGATATAAAAGAAATAATTGATAGAGATTCATATAATAAACTTATATCAAAATTAAATCCAAAAGAACAAGAAATAATATCATTAAAAATATTAGCAAATTTATCATTTAAAGAAATAGCAAAATTACTAAATGAACCAATAGGGACTATACAATGGAGATATTATAAATCAGTATATACATTAAAATTATTACTAAGTAATTTATCTATGTTTATTATAACTATTACTTTATTTATAACACAAAAATTATTAAAAAATTCTAAAAAAGAAGAAAACTTAGAAATAAAGAAAGATAATATAGAACAAGATAGTGAACAGAGCCTATTTAATAAAAATGCTATACAATATCAATATGACACTATAACTAATGAAATAAAAGAAAATATTACAATATATAATAATACTACTAAATATGATATACAAAAAATAGATATAGGTTTTATTAGTGTAGCAGTTTTTTTCTTAACCACAACGATAACTTTTTTATTAATTTTTATAAAAAACCAACAAAAAGCAAAGAAAAATGTGTCTAAATAGTAGAAAGGTTAAAAGGTGATTAAAATGAATAAAAAAATAGTAATTATAGCAATACTTGTCATAATAATTGCAGTTATAGGGATATTTACAGGCTTTGGAAGGAAAATAAAGTCATCTATGTATTCTAAAATTGATATACCACAAGAAACATTTCCACTAGATAATCAAGAAAATATTAATGAAACCAATGAAGATTTTAAAACAAATAAGATTACAATTACTAAAAATATAATGGATGATAAAAAAATATTAAATGAATATAAACTAGATATTGAAGAAAAAGCAACAATAGATTATATTGTAAATCAATGTAAGAATATTTATACAAAAGAAGTAATCTATTATCAACCAGACATTGTAACACCAGACTATAAAATAGACTTCAATAATAATGTAGAATTACTTATATATAAAGGAAATCAAAGAGGTTGGATGTTAAAAAATGGATTTTTATCAGAAGCATATAATTTAAATGTATTTGATACAATTTTAGAAGATATATTTGATAATATTAAATATGATAATTATAAAAAAATTTCTAGTTTATCTTCAAAAACATCATCAACAGAAATCTTAGTAAGATTTGACGGAATATTATATGGAAAGTCATTTTCAGTAATAGATTATGCAGGTGGAAGTGAACCAATAGGTAGTATTGATAAATTAATTGACAGTGAATATGTTCCTAAATTAGATGGCGAAACAAATACAGAAGAAATATTGAATGCCTTAGTATTTGATAAAACTAATAACACAATAGTTCTTAAATATAATAATAATTATGTACTATTTCAAAAAATATTGTAAAAATAATTATTAAATTTTTGTTATCAATTGGAAGAAAATCCGATTTATACAAATTTTACGATAGACTCGCAAATTTTCTAAAAATAAATAAAAACTCTGTATGAAAATACGGATACAGTGTAGGTTTGTCAAATATATGTCACACTCTTTTAGATTTGTCTATATTTGAAATACCTAATGTGCGTTGTCTGAACCTCGCAACTTTGTTGCGCTTCTTAAGAAAATTGATAAATTGATAAATTGTACCATTTTATGCACTTTTCTTAAGTTTATATTCTTTTAATTGTTCATTTGGACTTTTCCATCTTAATGGCTTCATTGGAAAATTATTATATTCTTTTTCCCAATATCCTAACTTCTTTTCAAATTCTTCAAAACTTTTAAATTCTCTTTTGTAATAAAATCTTTCTTGATCTTTTCTGCGGCTTCTTTCTACTTTTCCATTATGTCTTGGCGTTTTGGGCTTTATTAACTTATGTCTTATATTCATTTTTTCTAATGTTTTCTCAAATTTCGTTTTTTTATTCGTTGCCTGCGCATTTAATCTATTTGTAAATTCAAAATTTTTGGCTTTGTAATCTTTTATCATTTTTATTTCTACTCCTGTATGTTGATTTGGATGACTATGTGGTCTTCTTGACTTATTTTTTAATGATTTTACTGTTCCACCATATTTTTCTCTCCATCATATATTGTTTTTCTATACATTTTAAACTTTACTGCTGCTTTTGTTACTCCGCGTCTATATGAATATTCAAATACTGCTTGCTGTTATACTATTACTCATAGGAAATACCTCCAATATTTAGTTTGTTTTGTGGTTAAAACAACTTTATCATATTTTGGTATTTCCTTCAATTTTTTTATTTTATATATTTACTGTGTCATATCTATTGTAAACCTATAAACAAATTTTTTAAAATTATTCAAATGGGACACAAAAACAGATGGTTCACAAAAATTTAATATAGATAAATCATTAAATGAAAATTGGGTCTAGTTTTACCATTTTATACATTTATCTCAATTAAATATCATAAATTTCCAAATTTTTTATACTAGGGTCATATAAAGATTCACCTTTAAAATTAAAACGAGAACCGTGACAAGGGCAATCCCAAGTCTTATCTAAATTATTCCAAGCAAGTTCGCAACCTAAATGAGAACATACTGGCTTTACAGCAAAAACATTCCCAGAAACATCCTTATAAATTCCAACCTTTTTACCATCAAACTCAATAAGACTTCCCTCATCATTTTTAATAGAATTTAAAGTCTTATCAGGAAGATTTAACTTATTAATAGTTAAAGAATAAGCAACCTCTTTTACTAAACCTCCCAATTCCTCTATATTTTTTATAGGATGAAATCTAGTAGATAAAAAAACATTTTTATAAACATTTTCTTTACCTAAAATCATATCTGTAATTATATTGCTAGCCACATTAGAAGTAGTCATACCCCATTTTTTAAAACCAGTAGCAACGTAAAAATTAGGCATAATATTAGAAAATTCACCAATATATGGTAACTTATCTAGTGAAACACAATCTTCTGTATTCCATCTATATAAAACCTTTGCATCAGAACAAACTTCTTTTGCCACATTTTCTAAATAAGAATATGCATTAGATAAATCTATTTTAGCACCTGTTTTATGTTCAAATCCACCTACTAACAATAGTCGTTTTCCATTATAATTAGTAGTTCTAAAAGATAAAGTAGGAGACTCACTATTAATATACATACCATCAAAAAGATTTTGATTTGTTTCTACACCAATTATATGAGAAGTCTCTTGATACATTTTAAGAAAATAAAAACCAGGAGCATTTATAATAGGATAATGAGAAGCCAAAACAACATATTTTGATGTAACTTTATAATCATTGGTATAAGTAGTATAGGTATTTCCTGTTTTTTCAATATCATAGACTTTAGAATTCTCAAATATCTCTCCATTATTTTCTAAGATAGACTTACATAAACCACTAATATATTTTCTAGGATGAAATTGAGCCTGATTTGGAAATTTAATAGCACCCAATACATTTTTTATAGGTAATGGAATATTTGTTATAAATTCTGAATTAAAGCCTAATGAATTTACAGCTGTAACTTCATCTTTAATTTTTTGTAATTCATCTGCACTCTTAGTATATACATAAGCATCTTGAAACTCGAAATCACAATCTATATTTTCAATATCAATAATATTTTTAATATTAGAAATAGCTTGTTCATTAGCATCAAGATATTTTTTTGCCAAATCTTTTGAAAAACTATCAATTAAATATTTATAAAAAAGACCGTGTTGAGATGTAATTTTAGCAGTAGTATGAGCAGTAGTATGTTCTGCAATTTTATTTTTTTCAAGAATTACTACCTTAAAACCTTGTTTTGCAAGAAGATAAGCACAACTAATACCAGTCAATCCACCTCCAACGATACAAATATCAGTTTCAATATTTTTATCTAATGACTTATGTTCATTTAATACATCTGGATAAGATTTAATCCAATAAGAATTCATAAAATCAGTCCTTTCAGAAATCAATTAATTAGATTTTGAACAGAAATTGAAAAAATATACTGAAATTTCTAAGTTAACTTAATCAATTATTAAAAAATTAAAATATTTAGATTAATAAAAATTGTAGAGAAAATGTAGGGCACACAGTGTGCGTCCACATAGCAAAGCCACTTTGTTATATAATAGGAAATTTTTATTACAATTCTTCGTTAAAATTATTTTTTTAATTCATTGGCTCCGAATGACTAAGTCATATCGTCGCATAATTTCATTAAAAAAATAATCCTTTAACTCGAATTGTCCTAAAAATGTAAAATAAAAATGTAGAGAAGATGTAGGGCGCACAGTGTGCGTCCACATAGCAAAGCCATTTTGTTATATAATAGGAAATTTTTACTACAATTCTTCGTTAAAATTATTTTTTTAATTCATTGGCTCCGAATGACTAAGTC
>CANOPV010000080.1 GCA_947568605.1 uncultured Clostridium sp. | reverse complement strand
GTTTTTGCTTTATTTTCGTTTATATTTTTTTCTGGTAATATTAGTCTTTTTATTTCTGTTTTTTCTTGTTTTTGAACAAAAACTGGTACTTTTATTTTCATTTTATCTAGTACAATTCTTGCTGATTTTGGAAATGGAACACCTCTTACTTTTTCCATAAAGTCTACTGCATTTCTACCCCCAATTCCCTTTGACTCCCAATTCCAAAATCCATTAGAAATTTTTAAACTATCGTGTGTTCTTGTACAATATTGTGTTTTTGTTTCTCTAATTAATTCGTTTGGTTCGTAGTTTTGTAAATAAGTTAATAAATCTACTTTTTTTGCCTCTTCTACAAGTTCTGGTGGTACATAATCATCTCTCATAATTTATCTACTTTCTTTAATTTTTTGTTTATTTTCTTTTTTATATTCCTGTTCAATTACTTCTATCGTATCATCTATTGTATATGATATAACCTCTCCTAATCTTCCGTCTGCATTTCGCCAATCTTCATAACATTCTGAAAGTAAATCTTTCTCTTTTAGTAATGCTTTTAACTCATCTTCTACTAAGTTTTTTTCTTTCAATTCATCTTTTATTTGTTCTTTTACTACTAATTCATATGCTTTTTCAATAATTTCTTTAGGAGATTTCTGCTCTAATTCTTTCTTAAAATTAGCATATTCCTGCTCAACTTTTTCGTTTAAATCCATCTTTAATTTTTGTTCTTTTGTATATTCTGTTTCTATCTCTCGTAGCATTCTTTGTCTTGCAATTTCTTCTAAATTGCTGAAAAAGTATTTATCTTTATAACTAGAAAAATAAAATTCATATTTAAAATGCTCCATCATTTTTTCTAGTTCCATTTTAATACCACTAGCAAACCCCATATCTTCTATATTTCCATTTTCACTATAATTTACACTAGGTATTGTGTATTCTATAACAAATATTCTGTTATCTTTACTTTCCATTCTTTTGTTTAATTCTTGATAAATTTGTTTTAAAATTTCTTCTGTTTTCATTTTATTTATGCTCCTTTCCATACAAAAAAGAGATACTAATTTCTTAATATCTCTTTATCTCCATATTTATACTTTTATCACTTTTTCTTATTAATTTCTGTTACAATTTCATTATGAATTAATCCATTCGTAACTAACATTGTATCAATATTATCTCTTCTGTTTCCTTGTAAATTAGTTACTTTTCCTCCTGCCTCTTCTACTAATAATTTTCCTGCTGAAGATGATAATCCTATACTTGGTTTTACATTAAAACATCCATCTATCTTTCCTGTTGCACACCAAGCAAGTTCAATTGCAGCTGTTACTATTAATCTTAGACCTCTTACTTTTGAGGCTAAAATTTTTTCAATTTCTAACACTTTATTTATATGATCTTCACTATAATGTGATGTTAAACAAAAAGAAATTACACTATTATTTAATGTATTAGTATCTGAAACTTTAATAGGCTTTTTATTGCAATAAGCTCCCTTTCCTTTAATGCACTCATATACATCATTTTGACTCCAGTCTATTATAATACCTAATATTGTTTCTTGATTTTTTCTTAATGCAATAGTCGTTGCAAATAATGGAATGTTAGATGCAAAATTAATTGTTCCATCTATTGGGTCAATTAGCCATTCATATTCTATATTACATTTATTTTCTCCACTTTCTTCGCCATATATAGAATGGTCTGGAAATTTTGATTTTATAATTGATATTATCTCTTTTTCCATAAATATATCTGCATCTGTTACAATATCATTTAACTCTTTATTCTTTACTTTTAGTTTTAATTCCGATACTTTTTTATAAGCTTCTTTTATTTTTTCAACAAATTCGTCTAGTAAATCAAACTCAAATTCCATTATACACCTCTTAATAAATTTATTTTTTATAATAGGCGAATGTATTACACATCCACCTATTGGGAAAAGCTTGGCAGAAAAGTTTATAGTTACTATAACATATATTACGCATTTGTTACTGCATAACCATACTTTTTAAACTGTGCCTGTCTGAAATCAAACTCTGACATAATTTCTGGTTCGTGTAAATCCACAAAACCTGCATGTTCACAACCGTATCCACTGTTAGTTTCTACTTCGTCATCTAAAAATTGGGTTAAAGTTTCCATATTTACAACTGTAATTGGTACATTTACATTAATCATCACTCGTCCTCCTCTGTTTTCCCTACAAAGTCTGCCATAGCTCATACAAATTATAACACATATTTTTTAATTGTAAATAATTTTAACATTATTATAAGCACTTAGTATTCAAATTTCTCTATTCTATAAAACTAACATAATCAATATGATAAATTTTGTTTATCAATTTTCTTAAAATTAGTTTATTGGTCATTTGTGTAAATAGATTTTTCAATACTTTCTCATTTATTACATATTCCTTATCTGAGCATAAAACCTCATATTCTACCCCAATATCTTCTGTAAATTTATTAGTAGAATAAAATCCATTTCTTAAATAAAATTGTTTTCTTTTGCTTTTCAAATCTTCTGTATTTTTATCTGGTCTTTCAACACATAATATTATCTTTTTATCTGAATACATCTGCAATAAATCTTTTAATATTTTTGCACCATATCCATTTCCTCTAAGATTTTTATTTACTGCTAAATAGAATAGAAAAATTGTATCTTCATATTTTAATAAATATGATAATCCTACAAATTTTTCTTTGTCATATATTCCATAAAATTCAACATTTTGATTTTTAGCACATTTCTTTATAATACAAAAAGGGTATCTTTCTTCTTTAGGAAATGCCTCTATATACAATTTTTTTATTTCTTTTCTGTTTTTAATATCAAAAAAATTCGACCATTTTAAATTCATATATATAATTGTACTCCTTATATCTATTATTAAAATTCTAAATTAATTTTCTCTATATATTGTAATTTATTTATAATTCAACTTTTAACAATAAAATAACCATTTTCAAATATATTATCTATTGGACAATTATTATCTATTAGATGCTGTATTACTGCTCCAGCAACTGCTGATAATAATATTTTTGCAGTGTCTGATAGATTATTAATCATTTCTATTTGTTCTGCTGCCATTTTATTAAGCATAAACTTCTTTCCTTTTAATTCTCCAAAATATTCTGATAAAGCCCATTCAATTTGATAATTTTTATTTTCTACAACTATTTCTATAATTTGTACCATAATAATCTCCTCTACAACTTACTTACTGAGATGATTATAGCATAAACGCTTATTAATTAAAATAGCTTTTTATGATTATATTTAAAAGATACTACAACATTTTCATTATCAAAAATAGCGAATTGGCAAAAACATCTCCAATTCGCTATTTTTCACTGTCGCTTTAGTTATTCTGAAATAACGATATCTTCTTTAGATATCCAAGCAAAACTATTGTCCTCTAAGCGAATTTCCATCTTTACGATATCACTTTGCAATAGATATGCCATTCTTCCAGTTAATTCAACCTTTTGCGACTGTCGGACGGTGCCTACATTCCGTCCAAAAGGGGAATCATAATGAATAGTTGCAACTTCGCTTACTACCGTTGCTTCTTTTCCTGAAATTTTTTCATCAAATCCAGGATGTGTTTTTAAATAATAAGCAAACGCTACCAGTATTGCAATCAATACTACGCCAATGAAACATACCGCTGATGCTAGTTCTTTGTTCTTGATTTTTTTCTTCATCATTAAGCCCTCCTATATTTACCCTTTTTGGGTTTATTGTAATACTTATTTTATCACAATAAACCAATATTTTCAATATTAACATAATTTTTCATTATAATTCAAAAACTACTCCAACATCTGCATTTAATGCTTTAGAAATAATAATCATTGTATTATAGCTTGGATTTGTTCTACTGCCTCTTTCTAAATGACATATATACCCTACTGAAAGTCCTGTTAATTGTGCAAGTTCTAGTTGTGTAATTCCTTTATTTTCTCTTATTTCTTTAATTTGATTTTTCATAAAAAATATCACACCTTTTTTCTATTTTTTCTTTGGTGTTAGCTTATAATATAACTAAAAAAAATAAAATTGTGTGATTTTTATTTTCTATTCTCTTTCATAGTCTTGACTTTCTCTTTCTTGTTCTTCGGTCTTTTCTTCTTGTTCTTCTTGCTCTTCGTCATCTAACATTTCATTATCTTTTTTGTCTAGGTTAAGTTCTATGTTTATTTCATCTAATTCTTGCGACTTTTGTTTTAATTCATCTTCTTTATCAAATGGAATTTCTACTGCCTCTTTTGCATTTTCAAATTGTATTTTTGTTTCTTCTAGTTTTGCTTTAGTCATTTCTAGTTCTTTATTAAAACCTGCAATAACATTATCAATTCTTGTGATATTTCCATTTATATCATTTCCTAAATCAACTTTATATGAATATTTGCCTTGTAAATTAATTACAAATTTCTTGTCAAAACTATCTATACCTAAAAACATTTTTAACCCTCTATATTCTCCTATTTCTTCTAATTCTGTTTCTTGTTTTGCTGAACACATTTCTAGTATTTGTTTTCCTGCACTTTCTTTTGTACTATATTGTTTTCCATTTAATATCATAGGAGAAAACTTTTCTTCATTTTCTATATTGGTATTTTCTTGAACATTTTTTATATCTTCTTGCACATATGAAAGTTTATCTTCTAATCTTTTTATTTCTATTGGGTAATGTTTTACTATCATATCTTCTAAGTTATATTTTTGGTTCAAATAACTTTGTTTTAGTAATTTTAATTTAGCTACTTGTGCGTCTAGTTCTGTCTTTTTAATAATTAATGGATTTCCTGCAGCTAAAGCTTTTATTTCTGCATATGAAAGTGCTTTTTCATCAATATCATCTGCTGAACGTGCTATTGCTTTTGATGTCATTATTTGACTAATAAATTCTTGTTTCCTTTGTAGCATTTGATACATATAAGCATCAAATGTTCCCTCTGTTACATAGTTAAAAATATCTACTTCGTCATTTTCATTACGTTGTCTAATTCCGTCTACCGTCCTGTTGTTGTAAATCTGACGGACGATATGGCACGTCCAAATGGTGGATTGCTTTTATTTTATCTTGAACATTGGTACCTGCCCCCA
>CANOPV010000079.1 GCA_947568605.1 uncultured Clostridium sp. | reverse complement strand
TTTTTAGGGCTTATGTTTAAAAATTTTTGGGACATTTTCAAAAATCATTGACATACTTTTTTCGAAATTTCTTTAAATTTTTACAAATGGTTTGAATGGGTACAGAATTAAAAATCATCGTTTTTAAAATGATAATTTTTAATTCTGTACCCATTCAAACTATTTTAATAATTCTATTGCTTTTTTTAATTGTGTATCTTCTTCTTTTGTTAGTTCTATTTCATAATCTGGTTTAATTCCAATTTCATTTATTTTATTTCTATTAGGTGTATAGTATTCATTTGTTGTTAATTTTAATGCTGCTCCACTTGTTAAATACATTAATTCTTGTATTACACCTTTTCCATAAGTTTTGGTTCCAACTATTGTTGCTCTTTTATGGTCTTTTAATGCACCTGCCATAATCTCAGAGGCACTTGCTGTTTGTTCATTTACTAATACTACTATTGGTATATCTATAATTTTATTTTTTTCTGTTTTTGATATTTGTTCTTTTCCATCTTTATCAACTGTTATAAGTGCTGTTTTGTTTTTATCTAACATACAATCTAATATTTCTAATGTTTCATCTACAATTCCTCCTCCATTATCTCTTAAATCTATTATTAATGATTTTATATTTTTCTTGCTTATTTCTTCATATTTTTGTTTAAATTCTTCTGCACATCCCTCATCAAATGTTTGTATATACATATATCCTATATTGTTTTCTATTACTTCACTAGAAATATGATATACTTTTATACTTCTTGTTGTTATTGTAAATTTTTTTATTTCTCCATCTCGTATTACTTCTACATCTACTGTTGTTCCTTCTTTTCCTTTCATTGCATTAGATGCTTTGTTTATTTCTTCTCCATTGTATTCAACCCCATCAACTTTATATATAATATCTCCTGATAATAATCCTGCTTCTTTTGCTGGTGAATCTTCTATTGGTGATAAAACTTTAATTACATTATTATCTAAGTCTGCTTGTATATATGCACCTACTCCAACATAATTTCCTAATAATGCTACATTTACATCATCCATTTCTTCTTTTGTATAATAACTTGAATATTTATCATTTAATGCTGATATATAACCTTTTATTGCGCCTTCATATAATTCTTCTTCATTAATTTCACCTAAATATTTTTTATCTATTATATTTTTTAAGCCTATAAGTGTTCTATCTAACTCGGTTAATTTTGCTGTATCTTCACTAGGTAAAATTAAATAATTATTTTTATCTTGAAAATAATTATACATTAGTAATGTAGTTAATACAAATGTAATAATTATTGATAATGTTACTAACATTATTACATTATAAATTCCTCTTTTTTTATTCAAATTTAGTCATCCTCTCTTTTATAAATATTCATATTTTTATTATACTACAAAATTTCAAAATATAGTATAGTTTTTTAAAATTTTCTAATAATAATATGTCCTTACTATGCGGGTTGCCCAAAGTGCGACCCCTACACAATATAATAGAAATTTATTGCCATATAAAAAATAAATAGTTAATAATTATTTTATTTTTCATTATTAACTATTCACTTTTCATTATTAACTATTAATTATTATATGTATCCTTCTTTATTTTGAATTCCTAAATATGTACAAGGATTTACTTTATTTCTTATACTTCCCACACAAACTTCAAAATGTAAATGTGCTCCATAAGACCATCCTGTCGTTCCTGAATATAATATTACAGTATCTGTTGTAACTGTTGTTCCAACATTTATATTACTTGGTACAGAAGTTCCGTGTGCATATAATGTGTATATTCCATTTCCGTGATTTACTACTACATAATTTCCATATCCACCGCCACAACTACAATATCCACTATAATTATGTGAGCATCCTCTACTAACTGTGGCTACTACTCCATCTGCTGCTGAGTAAATTGCTGTTCCTGACGGTGCATATATGTCTACTCCTCTATGTGTCGAACCTGAAACTGGTATATCATATCTTCCATTTGGAGCATAAACTGAATTTACTCTTTTTGTTATTCTAGTTGGCCACGCCATTGTTCCACCTGTGTATTTATTATAATTTCCACCAGAATTCTCTGCTTCTTTTTCTGCTTGTTTTATTTTTGCTTCTATTTGTCTAATTTCTGAATTATAACCCTCTATTTGTTTTTGTAATTCTTTTTCGTCATCTGTTAATTTTGCTACATAACTTTCTTTTACTGCTTGGTTATTTTTTAATATTACATTTTGTTTTTCTGCATTTGCTTTTTTTATTTTATATTCTGATTGTTGTTCTTCTAAGTCTTTTTTTGCTTTTTCTATTATTTCTTTGTCTTCTTGTATTTGATTTAATAAGTCTGTATCTTTTTGTGCAATTAGTGTAACATAATGATATTTAGAAATAAAATCTGATATGCTTGATGAATTTAATAATACATCTAAATATGATGTCTTTCCTGCTTTATATTGTGCTACAAGTCTTTTTTCTAGTAAGTCTTGCTGTTTATTATAATTTTCTTCTGCTTCATTTAATTTATCTTGTGTTTCTTGTATTTCTCCTTCTAGTGTATTTAATTGACTTCTTAATTCATCTAATTGTTCTTCACTTTCTGCAATACTTGCATCCAATTTTTGTATTTCACTCATTGTTTCTGAAATTTCTTGTTTTATGTGTGCTTTTTGATCCTCTGCTTCTTTAATTTTATCGCCTATTTCATTTTTTTCATTATGCAAATCTGATGTGCTTGTCCCTATAACACTACCTGTTAAAATTACGGATATTATTAATATCACTAAAAATACTATTTTTATTTTTTTCATATTTTCCTCCTTAGTTATTCTAATATTAATTTTAAACATCTAAATATTTTCTCATAGACATTGAACTTCCTAATATGCCTATTCCACTGCCTAATACTACATAAACTATAATAATTAAATTAAACATATCTGCAAAATTAACAAAACTTATTCCTATTGTATTTACAAGGTCTGTTTTTAATAGTTGTTGTAAAATTACATTATATAAAATTCCAACTAGTAATATGGAAATTAGACCTGATATTATTCCAATAAGTATTCCTTCTACAATAAATGGGCATCTAATGAAATTATTTGTTGCTCCTACATATTTCATTATTGAAATTTCTTTTCTTCGCGAATATACTGCTAACTTTATTGTGTTTGATATAATAAATATTGATACAAATATTAATATTACTAGTAGTATTCCTGTTCCTATTCTTATACCATTTGATAAATTCATTAGTGTTTCCATTGTTTTATCACTACTCTCAATATCATCATTATTAATACCATCTATTTTTAAAATTTCTCTTTTTACTTCATCTTTTAAGTTTAAGTCTGTAAATGTTACTCTATATGATGGTGGAAAACTATATTCAAATCCCTCTACTAATTTAGGATCTTCAACAAGTGTAGATTTTGCAATATTGTATGCTTCATCTTTTGTAATATATTCTATTTTATTTACACCATTAATTTTATTTATTTTATTCCCTATAATTTCTGCTTCCTCATCTGTAATATCTTCATCTAAAAATACTTCTATTGCTTGTGCTCTTTCCACATTATTCATTATATAATTAATGTTTTCTCCTATTATAAAAAATGCTCCAAAAACTAACATTACCATACACATAATTGCCAAAGAAGATGCAGTAGATTTTTTGTTTTTAAATATATTTTTAAATCCTTCCCCTATTAAATAACCTATAATATTATATTTCACTGTCATAACCACCTTTTTTATCATCTCTTACTATATTGCCTTTATCTATATGAATAACTCTTTTTTTCATCTTATCTACAATATCTTTTGCGTGTGTTGCTACAACAACAGTTGTTCCTCTTAAATTTATTTCATTTAATAAGTTCATTATTTCCCAAGCAGTATCTGGGTCTAAATTTCCAGTAGGCTCGTCTGCTATTATCATTGATGGATTGTTTACTAATGCTCTTGCAAGTGCTACTCTTTGTTGTTCTCCACCTGATAATTCATTTGGATACATTTTTGCTTTTCCACTTAATCCTACTAATGATAACATCATTGGCACTTGTCTTCTAATATGTCTTGGTGTTGCTCTTACTATATACATAGCATAGGCTACATTATCATATACAGTTTTGTCTGGTAATAATCTGAAATCTTGAAATACTACTCCTATACTTCTACGTAAATATGGTATTTTACTTTTTTTCAAGTATGTTGTGTCTTTTCCATTTATAATTATATTTCCTGAGGTTGCATCTTCTTCTTTTAATATTAGTTTTATTAGTGTAGATTTTCCGTGAACCTGATGAGCCAACTAAAAATGCAAATTCTCCTTTTTCTATTTTAAAGTTTGCATTATGTACTGCTTCTGTACCTGTGCTGTATGTTTTATTGACATTTCTAAATTCTATCATTTTTTCTCCTTAAATATGACAAATTTTGATATTTTTTCTTTTATTTTAACATTATATTTTATCATCTCTTATATCATATCAATAAAATTGATTTATTGCAATACTTTTAAATTAAAAAAACAACATAATTTTTGCATTGACTTGCAATTTATGTTGTTTTTTCTTTATTTTTCGCATTTTTTAATATATTGTTTGCTAAAATACCTTAACAAGACAGATATTAAATTATTTAATACATATTTTATTCATATTTTACAGAAAAAAGATATAGTCCGATGAGCTGGAAGTGTTTTTCCTGCATTTTCTCTTTTTTTTGAATTTATTATATTTGGTATTTCATCTACTCTTATTTTTCCTAATCCAACATCTACTAATGTTCCTGCAATTATTCTTACCATATTATATAAAAAACCATTTCCTGTAAGTTCTATAAATATTTTTTCTCCTTCTTGTTTTATTTGTGCTTTATATATTGTTCTTACACTACTTTTACTACTTGTCCCACTTGATTTGAATGCTTTGAAATCGTGCTCTCCTTCAAAATATTTTATTGCTTTTTTCATCTTTTCTACATCTAATTTTTGTGGAAAATGATATTGTAAATTTCTATAAATTGCTGTTCCTTGTTCTGAATTGTCTATAATGTAGGCATATGTTTTTTGATGGCAATGATAACGACTATGGAATTCTAAAGGCACTTCTTCTGCTTTCAATATGCGAATTGACTTTTTTAATTGAGAATTAATTGCGGTCGCCATTTTTTCCATTGGA
>CANOPV010000078.1 GCA_947568605.1 uncultured Clostridium sp. | reverse complement strand
ACAGGTATTATGACTAATAAAGAACTTTTATACATTGAAGATGCCTTAGGACACGAAACTTTTATGAAGACTTGTAGTAAATATACTGCTCAACAATTAACTGATGTTTCTCTTTCAACATATATTGGAGAATTAGAACAAAAACATAATGAATTATTTAATAAATTTTTAAATTTACTATAAATTAAAAAAATTACCATTTGGCGTTATTGTTTATCAAAAGAAAAGCTTATATGCACAAGTACACCTCTGTATTTCTTTTAGAATATCTAGCCAAATAGAATTTTTTTTATTAGTTTTAGTTAATGAAAGGAGTTTACTAAGATGGAAGATAAAGATTTAATGGAAAAAGAGTTATTAATAATTAAAGGTGTTTGTGATTTATATCTTCACGGAACAATTGAATCTTCAACAGCAGAAGTCCATACTGCTTTTAAAGATGCCTTAAATGTGTCTCTTGATATTCAAAATAAAATTTATAATTTAATGGCTGAAAAAGGTTGGTACAAAATGGAAAATGCGGAGCAACAAAAAATTGATGCTGCTAAACAAAAATTTGCAAACCAATAAAATGGTTAAAAAATCCCTCTCTTAATAAGCGAGGGATTTTTGCAAGTTTTTAATATGGTAACAAAAATCTTAATGCAAATTTATATAATGGTTTATCTGTTGATACATTTATTCTATTAATTACATAATCATCATCTTGCCTTGTTGCTTTTTTATTATCGTGAAATGTAAATGCCATTTTATATTTTTTATGCTTTAATGCTTTTTTCATATTATCACTATAATCTCCATAAGGATATGCTAAAATATCAGTTTTTTTAATATTTTTATCAAAGTCTTCACAGTCTTTTAATAATTCATCATAAGGTTTATTTATATTATCTTTATTGTGTAAATTATATGAATGTGAATAAAATTTTATATTTGGATAATCTTTTTCACATTTACTTAATATATCTTTTGACATATATGTAATAATATTTCCATCCCAATCATCTGCATTTTTATCTGAAGTCTCTATACATTTTCCAATAACAAATACACTCGCATTTATATTGTATTTTTTTAATATTGGAAATGCGTATTTGTAATTTGAAAGTAGTCCATCATCAAATGTTATTAATACACTTTTAAATGGTACTTCTATTTCCCCTTTTTTCCATTTATAAAATTCTTCCATTGTAAGTGTTTTATAATTATTATCGTGTAAATATTTCATTTCCTCTTCAAAATTTTCTACACTTATTGCCCATAATTCTGAATCTGGAAATTTCTCTTTTTCTTCTTTTTTTACTACATTATGATAACATATAACTGGTACTTTTGGTTCTCTATATATAATAAATACAGAAATTCCAATTATTAGTAAAATTATTAATACAATTATTAGTAAAATTTTTAATCTTTTCATTTTTCTATTGTTTCCTTCTTTCATATAATTATTCTAAATGAAAAATATTACTTATACAATAAACAACAGATATTTATTTATTTTTCTGAGTTAATATAATCTTCAATTATTTTAATTATGTTATCTGTATTACTTACAAATGAATTTGGTATAAAATTATCTATTTCTTTTATTGCATTAGGTAATTCTTCAATTTCAAATACTCCTTTTAAATATCCTTTATTAGCAAAATTTTCTACTATTTGTAATTGATGGTCATTTGCGACTTCTTGAAATTTCTTTAATCTTGGTACAGCAATTATTTTTTTATCACTTTTTAACGCTTGTGTTATTGAACCTACACCCCCGTGTGTAATTATTAAGTCTGCTTTTATAATCAAATTTTTAAGTTCTTCGATTGATATTATATCTAATATTTGCATCTTAGTTGTATCATATTTAGTATGACCTGCTTGTACAATTACTTCATCTTTTATAATATTTTGTTCTATACATTTTTCTACTTCTTTTAATAGTCTTTCAAAACTATATTGACCTGTTCCTAATAATACTAATACCATTAATAAATCGAACCTCCTAATATTGCTTTTGGATATAATTTTAGCATTTCTTCCCATTGCACTATAAATAAATCTGATATAGGATATACTAATTTTCCTGATACTGATTTTGTTGTTCTGTTTGCAAATGTTTCTATATAAATTATATTACTTCCACATATTTTTCCTATATAACACATTGGTACTGCTGTATGTGTACCTGTTGAAATTATATATTTTGGTCTAATTCTAATATATAAATATAATGATTTTATACAATCCCATAAAAATTTTAATATATATATAAATTTATTATCTTTTGTTTCATACAATAAATATGATATTTTTTCTTTATATTCATTTTTTAAATCTTTTGTTGATTCGTCATATTCTGTAATTATATATGAATTATATTTTTTAAACATTGGTTTTAATTGTAATAATTCGCTTAAATGTCCGCCTGTACTTGATATAAATAATACTTTTTCTTTTTTTTGTGTTTCATCTTCTTTTTCAAAACTATCTTTTAATAATAATGCTATTATAACTAAAAATATAGAAAAGTTAGTATATATAAATGTATATCCTGCATATAGGCTTATACAGAAAAATATAGAAAAACCTTCAAATAGATATAATGTATCTAAATGTGTATGTATATGACTTTTTATAATTTTTATTGCAGATTTTATCCATATTAATATTGGTTTTAATAATACTGTTAAAAATCCTATTATACCAAAACTAAATAAAATCATAAGTATATCTCTTTCAATTGATAATGCATCTGGTTGGTTTAAATATCCTAATCCAAACAATTTATATTGTATTGATGATAATTTATATTTATTTGCATTATAAATTAATTGTCTTACTCTTGTATCTCCTGGATGTAATTTCCCTGTTGCATATTTTTGTTCTAGTAATCTTGCTGATGCTAAATCCCAGTTATAATAATTTTTTATTCTATTTAATCTTTTTTGTTCACTCTTTGTTTTATTAGTATTTTGCTCTGATGAATTTATTTCTTGTTGCATTTTTAATAAATCTTCTCTATTTGTCTCTCTACCTTCTGCACCAGCAGACATATCTACTGATAATACACTATTATTTATATCTATATTTTTCTTTACTGGTATATAATTATAACTTAGTAAAGAGCATACTAATACTATCATACAAATAATACTAGATATTAAATTATTTTTATTTCTATCTTTTATAAAATATATTAAGTCTAAAACAAAATGTGATAATAATACTATTAATGCAATAAAATATGTAACTTTTGTTCCTATTAATAATAAAACTATTATTGGTATTACTATACTTATTTTACTTATAACATTTAATATTTTATTTTTACATTTTAAATTTAACATATAATATATTAAAAATGGTAATGTAATTGATAATGCGTGCCCAAATATCTGCCCTGAATCTAGCCATCCTTTGAATCCATCTTTTGTAGCATCTGAATATTCATAGGTTCTTCCAGAAGTTCCAGTAACAATTGCAAGTAATATGCTAATACAATATATAAAAAATGTAACTACCAATGTCTTTTTTAGTTTTTTAATAAAATCTTCTCTATTTGGATGATTTTTATATAAAAAGTCCATTATCATAAACAATACTAACATATATGCTATATTAATCATAAATCTTACTTCGTGTAATATAACAGAATTACTAACTAGAATATCTTTTAACATTAGACAATGTACTATTATTAATATTCCATAGGTTAGAAATATTTTTGTATAAGATTTTCGTTGTTGTTTGTTTGTAAAATATATAAATATCCCTACTCCAAAAACAAATAATGGTTTTACTACTGTTGATATTCCTATTGGTATATATTCTCTAATTTTTAAGAATGATAATATATCAAATAACGGTTGTAATACTATAAATAATAATACTAATTTTGATATTATTTCAACATTAAAAATATTTTGCAATTTTTCTATTATTTTTTTCATTTTTAAAATCTACTCCTCGATTAAATTAATTAACTTCTCTATAATTTTATTATTTTCACAGTCAAAGTTTTCTAGGTTTTTTTCTATTTCAATTATATTAATTTTTTTATCTAATACCTTTTTCATTTTATCCATTAAATCATCTGTTGAAATTTCTGATACTATTCCATATTTTCCGTTATTAAACATTTCTGATACTCCACACACATTTGTTGATATAACTGCTTTTTTTAATAATAATGCTTCTTTTATTGCTACACTATATCCTTCAAAAGCGCTTGAAACAACAACACAGTTTGCTTGTTTTATATATGGATATGGATTTATTTTTAGTCCTAAAAGTTCTACTACATCTTCTACTTTATACTGTTTTACTAATTCTTTTATTTTTTCTTCTTCTGGACCATTTCCTATAATTTGTATTTTAAATTTATAATTTTCTTGTTTTAATTTTTTTGCAATTTCTATTAATCTATCTTGCCTTTTTTGTGGTCTCATTTTTCCAACATTTACAAATGTAAATATTTCATTTTTTTTAATTTCTTCTTTCGATTTTTCGATTATGTCTTTTTCATCAATTAAATTATATAATACTTCTACTTTATCTAAATTGAAATTATATTTTTCACAAAAACTTTTTTTTGCCACTTCTGATACAGTTATAATTTTATCTAGTTTTGAATATGAATCTTTTATTTCTTTTTCTGAGATTCCAATATCAAATTTATTTACATCATTATGTATCCACGCTAATTTTCTAATTTTCTTTTTAATATCTGCAACCCAAGTTGCACTTCTTCCCTCTAAAAAACCTATTGCTACATCATAGTCTTTTTTATTTGCTATTTTATTTATTACAATTTTTCTAATAAATGGTATATATCTAAAAAATATATATTGAAAATTATTTTTTCTTAGTGTCGTAATTGTTACATTATCAGGTATTTTTTCTAAAAATTCACCTTTTTTTTGTAGTAATACTAAGTCTATTTCATATTTATCTTTTAAAGTATTAATATAATCTACTAAAACTTTTTCTGCTCCACCAACTTCTAAGGTATAGGCGAAGAATAATATTTTTTTCATTTTGCTATCAATCCTTTCGTAATTATCTTTTTTGAAGATATTTAATATACGCTGGTATAATCATTAAAAATGCTTTTATTTTTGCTGGGTGTTCTTTTATTGCCTTTATAATACCATATTTTGCAAATATTGCAAACATATCGTAGGCCGCAACATTATATAATGT
>CANOPV010000077.1 GCA_947568605.1 uncultured Clostridium sp. | reverse complement strand
CCACAACTGCATTTCTTTTCCTTGATATCTGTAACAACACTTTCTGTTGTAAGTACCATAGATGCAACACTTGCTGCATTTTGTAATGCACTACGAGTAACTTTTGTTGGGTCTACTATACCAACTTTTTTCATATCTACATATTCTTCATTTGCTGCATCAAATCCGAAACCTACTGAACTAGATTTTACTTTTTCAAGTATTACTGCTGGCTCTAATCCTGCATTTATTGCTATCTGTCTAATAGGTTCTTCTAATGCTTTTAATACTATTTTTGCTTCTAATTTTTCATAATCTTTTAAGTCTTTTAGTATTGGTTCTACTTTATCTATAATATTGATATATGCTGTTCCTCCACCTGCTACTATTCCTTCTTCTACTGCTGCTTTTGTAGCAGATAATGCGTCTTCTATTCTTAATTTTTTTTCTTTCATTTCTATTTCAGTTGCTGCTCCAACTTGGATTACTGCTACACCACCTGCCATTTTTGCAAGTCTTTCTTGTAGTTTTTCTTTATCATATTCACTTGCTGTTTCTTCAATTGATTTTCTTATTTGATTAACTCTTGCTGATATTTTTTCTTTATCTCCTGCTCCATCAACAATTATTGTATTTTCTTTTTGAATTTTTATTTGTCTTGCTCTTCCTAATTGTTCAATTGTTGTTTCTTTTAATTCAAATCCTAAATCTGATGTAATAACTTCTCCTCCTGTTAGTATTGCTATGTCTTCTAGCATTTCTTTTCTTCTATCTCCAAAACCTGGTGCTTTAACTGCTACTACATTTAAAACTCCTCTTAGTTTATTTAATACTAGTGTTGATAATGCTTCTCCTTATATATCATCTGCAATTATTACTAGTTTTCCTGATAATTGCATTAGACTTTCTAATAATGGTAATATTTCTTGGATATTGCTTATTTTTTTATCTGTAATTAATACATAAGGGTTATCCATAATTGCTTCCATTTTTTCTGTATCTGTTACCATATATGGTGATACATATCCTTTATCAAATTGCATTCCTTCTACGACTTCTACATCTGTTGATGATGTTTTTGATTCTTCTATTGTTATAACTCCATCTTTTGAAACTTTTTCCATTGCGTCTGCAATTAAACATCCTATTTCTAAATTATTTGCTGATATGCTTGCTACTCTTGCTATATCTTCTTTTCCGTTAACATTTGAACTTATTTCTTTTAATTCTTTTACTGCTTTTTCTACGGCTTTATCTATACCTCTTTTTATTGCTATTGGATCTCCACCTGCTGCAACATTTTTTACTCCTTCTTTTATCATTTTTTGTGCTAATACTGTTGCTGTTGTTGTTCCATCTCCTGCTATATCATTAGTTTTAGTTGAAACTTCTTTAACAAGTCTTGCTCCCATATTTTCATAAGGGTCTTCTAATTCTATTTCTTTTGCTATTGTAACACCGTCATTTGTAATTAGTGGTGCTCCAAAACTTTTGTCTAATACAACATTTCTTCCTTTTGGTCCTAATGTAACTTTTACTGTATCTGCTAATATGTTTACTCCGTCTAATAATTTTTTTCTGGCTTCTTCACCGAATTTAATTTCTTTTGCCATATTAATTTACCTCCTATTTTTTATTCTACTATTGCTAGAACATCTTCTTGTTTTACTATGATAAGGTCTTCTCCCTCATATTTTACTTCTGTTCCAGCATATTTGCTTACAATTACTTTATCACCTTTTTTTAAATACATTTCGATTTCTTTTCCGTCTACTTTTCCACCTGGTCCTACTTCTAATACTTCTGCTATTTGTGGTTTTTCTTTTGCACTTGATGATAAAATTATTCCACTTTTTGTTGTTTCCTCGCTTTCTATCATTTTTATTACTACTCTGTCTAATAATGGTTTTATCATTTTTGAAATCCTCCTTATTTTTAAATTAGCACTCTTTATAAGTAACTGCTAATAATGTATACCTTTTTTTTAGAATTGTCAATACACTTTATTAAAAATTCACAAAATTTTCATAAATATATAAATAAAGGGCACAGGGGTGTTACTTCTTACGGGTATTTCCACAAGCGATGCCCCTATATTTTTGTAAATTTTTATCTTTTCTATTATAAAATAAATAATGTACAATACTTGTACATTATTTATTTTATGCTTTATGGTTAAGGTTTAGAACTTTTATTTATTACATATTTTAACATATTTATTATTAAAATTTATTTTATATAATTGTTCAATATTTTTTCTAAAAAATTCCACGCACCTGTTTTTTTTGTTAATTCATTATAATTATTAGATATTCTTTCTAATAATTCTTTTTTAGAAAAATATTTTACTTCTGATACTTCTTCTTTTTGTAATTTTATTTTTGATGTATCTATATTTTTTGTTATTAGATAACATTCGTTATAGTGTTTATTTATAATATCTCCTTGTTCATTTATTGAGGTTGAGCCTACTAAATATTTTATATCATCATCGTTTATTTCTATTCCTAATTCTTCTTTTGTTTCTCTTATTAATGCCTGTCTTCCAAATTCTCCACAATTTACGTGTCCTCCGACCGTTACATCCCACATATTAGGCCATAATTTTTTATTTGCACTTCTTTTTTGCAATAATACATTTCCATTATTGTCTATAATAAAAGCGTATACTGCTCTATGCCATAGTCCTTTTTTATGACATTCTTCTCTTGTTGCAATTTTTCCTGTAAATTCTCCTAATTCGTTTAATACATCGAATTTTTCTTCCATTTCACTCATTGTTTTTTCACCTCATATATTTTATATCATAAAATTTTTGTGGTTTCAATATTTTGATAAAAAAATAAAATAAAAACTCTACTACATTATATTTCATTATTTATAATAAAAAAATCTTGTAAATATTATTCTTTAATACTTACAAGGTTTTATTTATTGGTGTCTTATAACTAGAACAAAAGATATGCATAAAAATTGAAAAAAATGAAGTTTAAAATGAATTTTAAAAAACATTTGACATATAATAAAAAAAGTAGTATACTATATTTAACTTAATTAAGTGAACAAAAAAGATTAGTCATTAGTATAGTCAAAAGAACTAGATGTGTGGTAGCATTTAGTTCTTTTATTTTTGTATTAAAAAGAGCATAGCAATGTGGTAGTGCTACACTCTTTTTTGCTAGTTAAGCCTCTTTTTGTTTTATTTCATCTTGCTGTTTTTTGTCTTTTGGAATTTGGTCTTGGGCAAGAACTACTTGCTTTGAGTCTTTTTCTTTTTTTAGTAATAATTCCACCAAACGCCATACTAAGTCTGCATTTGTCATTAGTCTAGTCCTCCTTTCTTCAAGATTTCCTTGTTAAAAGGATATGTTTATTATACTTTATTTTAAATTTAAAAACAATAGTTTTATTTAATTGCTTTTATAATAAAAAAATCTTGTAAATATTATTCTTTAATACTTACAAGATTTTATTTTTTGGTGGGCAGAGATGGATTCGAACCATCGTACTCAAATGAGAACAGATTTACAGTCTGCCGCCTTTAGCCACTCGGCCATCTGCCCAAATATATAAAAAAATGGTGCGCCCTCAAGGATTCGAACCTTGGACCCACCGGTTATGAGCCGGTTGCTCTGACCAACTGAGCTAAGGGCGCATTTTATGCTAAAATTAGTTTTTGCCAGGGGTATTGCATTTGGAGCAGGTAGTGGGAATCGAACCCACGTAGCCAGCTTGGAAGGCTGGGGTTCTACCATTGAACTACACCTGCATTTACCCCTGACAAGTATAAATTATAAAACTTATTATTTAATTTGTCAATACTTTTTTAAAAATTTTTTTATTTTATCTATCTTTTTCATCCATATTTTCTATTTTTTCTTTTACCTGTGCTACTTTTGTTATAGAATTTAATTTTTCTTTTTTTGGTTTAGATTCATATATTGAACGTTTTAATTGTAATTCATAAGGTTTTATTACGTATTCCATTTTTATATTTTGTAAAGATTCTCCTAATGCTTTTTTTGTATCTTCTGATTCATTACTTATATTATTTATTTCACTTATTTGGTCTTCTGTTGATAAATCTGTTGAAGATACATCATCTGTTCTAATTAATATCTTATTTAAAATATTTAATATTTTTTCCATTTTACCTCTCCTATAATATTATTACATATATTATATTAACATAAAATTCAAAGAATGTCAAATTAATTCATATAATCTTTTAATTTTTTGCTTCTACTTGGATGTCTTAATTTTCTTAATGCTTTTGCTTCTATTTGTCTAATTCTTTCACGTGTTACTGCAAATTCTCTTCCTACCTCTTCTAATGTACGGGCTTTTCCATCTTCTAATCCAAATCTTAATTTTAATACTTTTGCTTCTCTTGGTGTTAATGTATTCATTACTTCTTCTAATTGTTCTTTTAATAGTGTATATGCTGCTGAATCTTGTGGAGCAGGACTATCATCATCTTGAATAAAGTCTCCTAAGTGGCTATCATCTTCTTCTCCTATTGGTGTTTCTAATGATACAGGGTCTTGTGCTATTTTTTGTATTTCTATTACCTTTTCTAATGGCATTTCTAATTCTTCTGCAATTTCTTCTGGACTTGGTTCTCTTCCTAATTTTTGTAATAAGTGTCTTGATGTACGTATTAATTTATTTATTGTTTCTACCATATGAACTGGTATTCTTATTGTTCTTGCTTGGTCTGCAATTGCCCTTGTTATTGCTTGTCTAATCCACCAAGTTGCATAGGTACTAAATTTATATCCTTTTTCATAATCAAATTTTTCGACTGCTTTAATTAATCCCATATTTCCTTCTTGTATTAAGTCTAAAAATAACATTCCTCTACCTACATATTTTTTAGCAATACTAACCACCAATCTTAAATTTGATTCTGCAAGTATTTGTTTTGCTTCTTCATCTCCATTTAGCACTTTTTCTGCTAAGTCTAATTCTTGATCATACGTTAAAAGTGGTATTCTTCCTATTTCTCTTAAATACATTTTAACTGGGTCATCTATATTTATTCCATCAAAATTTTCTAAGTTATTTATGTCTTCAATTTTTATTTCTTCTACTTCTTCTAAATCTTCGATATCTGGTTCATCATCTTCAAAAGAATCTCCTAATATATTTACTCCCATTTCTTCGAATGCGTCAAACACTTTATCTATTTGGTCTGGTGGAACATCATCTAATTCACTTGCAAGTTCTCCATAAG
>CANOPV010000076.1 GCA_947568605.1 uncultured Clostridium sp. | reverse complement strand
TGTGGCTTAGAGAATTTATATTAAACACAATAATACAACCAGTACATTTAATAATTTATACTGTTATGGTAACATCTTCAATAGCATTGGCAGAAGTAAACCCAATTTATGCAATAGTAGTAATGGGTTCAATGATACCAGCAGAAAAATTTGTAAAAGAAATGTTTGGTTTGGAAAGTCCAAAAGGACCAAAAGGTGGATTTGCAGCGGGAGCACTTACAATGAGTGCATTACAGTCATTATCAAAAAAACAACCACCAAAATTTGGGCACGATGTTAATGCAAAAGGCGGTACAAATTCTAGCAGTGAAAGCAAAGAAAAAATAAAAAAACCAAGAATGGATGGAGAAAAATCAGCAGAACTTTCAAAATCTATTACTGGTGGTGCAAAAGAAGATAGTAATGTAAAGACAGCAAACCCAACAACAAGTACAGAAGATAAACAAGATATAGATAATGGCGATTTTAAAGATAGTAGAACTCCCCCACAAGAAGAGACTAGAAAACAAGAAACAGGTTTACCATCAGGGCAAGAAGGTGGAAACCTAGGAAGTGAAGATGGAATTGTACCTGAAGAAATAACAAGAGATGGAATAGAAGCACCACAAGGAGAAAAAGAAGAACCAAGTGAGCAAGTTCGTACACATAGAGAAGAAAGTAGACCACAACCAAGTGCAGAAGAACAAATACAATCACAAAATAGTAAAGATATTACATCAGTTAGAATAGGACCTCTTAGTTCAAGTGGTAAAGATACTGCAAGTGCTAAAAAGGCATCAAAGAAAAAAGATATAAAAGGACCAAAGAAGAAGAGTGCATTAAAAGCAACAGCAGGACATTATGTAAGAAAGGCTGTTAGTGGAAAGAACCTAAGAAAACTAGGAAGAGGTGTAGTAAGAAGCGGATTAGGACTTGCAGCAGGAGCAGTTGGAGCAGGAATCGGACTTGCAACAGGAATTGCATCAGGAGATTTAGGTCAGGCATTAAAAAATACAGCACTAGGTGCAACAGCAGGACGTACTATTGGTAGAAATGTTGGTGATGGTATATCAAACTTTGCAGGTGGAGCAGTAGATTTAGGAAAAGGAATAAGAGATACATATAGAGAACAAAGAGATGAAATAAATAAATATGATTTAGATGCACAGAAAGCACAATTAAAGAAAGAAAATAAAAAATATTCTACATCTGCTGAGGCAAAGGCAGCAATAAAAACAAGATACGGAAGTTTACACGGAAAAGATTTAAAAGAAAAAGAAGCAGTAATAGAAAGATATAGAAATGCAGGTGTAGAAGACTTTGACACAATATTTAATGCTTATAACTTAGAACAAGGAAAAGACGCTTTTGGAAATGATATTGGAACAAAACTAAGTCAAGACCACGCAATGTATATTGCACAAATGGCTTCAAAAATGGATGATAGTGCAGCATCAAGAAAATCAGTAGAAAATTCTATGCAAAATCAATTTGCACAAAACTATGAAGCAAATGGAATGGATACAGCAAAAGCAATTGAACAAGCAAAAGCAGATAGAAAAAGAGAAATGCAATATATTGATATGGCAAAAGGAAAGACCGGAGCAGAAGCAGACATTGCTGCAAAACAAGCAGAACTTCAAAAAGCGTATGAAGACAGTAAAGAAGAAAAAGCAGCAAGACAACAAGCACAATTTAATGCAGAAGCACAACGTAGCACTAATACAACAACAAATAATACAAGTAGTTGAAAGAAAACTCAAAAACCTAAACAATAATGAATTTATTTACTGTTTAAATTGTTAAGAACCCTCTTTCATATCAAACCACCTCCCTTAAATAAGGGAGGCAGGTAAGAGGAAACACGAGGGGGTGTGCCTAATGAAAAACACAAAAAACTTATGTAGGGGCTAAATCGGTGAGGAATACCCGTGAGGTTTGACCGAATTTCGCCCTAAACAAAAATTAAATTAATCAATATAACAATTCTTCGTTAAAATTATTTTTTTAATTCATTGGCTCCAATTAGCGAAGCAAACTTGTCGCATAATTTCATTAAAAAAATAATTCTTTAACTCGAATTGTCCTAAAAATACTAAATAAAAAAATATAGATGAGCGATTTTAATCGCCCGCTCTTCGAAGGAATTTCTTAATCTTGGCCCCTTTATTTAAGGGGGCTGTCATCGAAGATGACTGGGGGTTCTAAATAATAAAAAATTAATGGAGGCAAAAATGCTAGGGCAACATCCACTTATTAGATTTTTAAACCAAAATAGAAGAAAAATAAGAAACATAATATTAATAATAGTAGTATTTTTCTTAGTATTAAGAACTCTAAACTATATGGCACAACAAAAATTAGAAAAAGAAGAAATACAAAAAAACACAAAACAAGAACAAATTGCAATAGAAACAGAACATAAAGAACTAATAGAAGAATTTTTAGACTACTGTATAAATAAAGATGTAAGCAGTGCATACACAATGCTTTCATCTGAAAATAATTACAACACACAAAATGAATTCAAAGAAAACTACATAAACAAATACTTTTCAGAAACTAAAATATATAATATAACATTAAAGTCAAGTAAAAATGATGAGTATATTTATAATGTAAAAATTTTAAATGACATATTATCTAGTGGAACGCTAGATAAAAATGCAATTAATCAAAACTTTGTAGTAGTAAAAGAAGAGGGAGATTATAAAATTTTAATAGAAAATTAAATAAGGGGGTTGTATGAATTATTCTACAACCCAATTTTTAAAAAAGTACATAAAAAGAATGCGTATTTAGAAATTAAAATAAAAAGAAGGTGAAAAAATTGGGCGACTATTTAAAAGACAAAGCGAAATCTACTGCCAATAAAATATGGCAGATGTATAAAGGAAAAATAATAATGGTAGGACTAATCGTTTTATTAGCAATATTATTGCTTGCATTTATTGTAGGAATAATAATTACAATTATGGGAATAGAAGAAGAAAACTCAAAATATAATCCAATGCTGTCTTATGGCTTTTGGTGGCCAATAGGGAGTCAAGAAATTACAACAGATGAAAAAGGAAACGAATATGCTAAGGATGCTCCAAGTGCTATTAGTATAACAAGTGATTACAAAGATAGAAATCCAGAGCGTCCAGACCACAATGGAGTAGATATAGGGAACTTAGATATAGATGGTAATCCACATAGTAAAAATTATGGTGGAATAGTGCCATATCATTATATTATTGCTTCAAAAGATGGAAGCATAATTACATCACATTTATCAGAAACAGCAGGAGAATACATTGTAATAGACCACGGAAATGGAATTATTACAAAATATATGCACATGTATGAAGGAAGTCGTAGATTAGAAGTAGGAGATACAGTAAAACAAGGGCAGATAATAGGTATGATGGGAACAACAGGAGATTCAACAGGAGAACATTTACACTTTCAAATAGAATTAAATGGAGAAGTAGTCGACCCATTACAATATGTAAGTTCTGAACATCCAAGAGGTGGTGTAGGAATAGATATATTTGATATTTCAATATCAAAAGAAGAATTTATTAGTTGCGTATCAAATTACAAAAAAGAAGATATTAATTATCAAAATTATATGGTAGAATATGCAGAAGACTTTTATGATATATGTACAGAATATGAAATAAATCCACAATTAGCATTTGCACATTCTTGTTTAGAAACAGGATACGGAAGTAGTGATAAAGTAAGAACAAAGAATAATTATTTTGGAATGGGTGCATATAATGAAAATCCAGATAATGCGAGTGCTTATGATACACCAGGAGATTCAATAAGAGCATATTGTGATTGGATTATAGATAATGCAACATTAGGAACAAGTGCATATCAAGCAAATGTACAAAGAACAGAAGAATTATATGAATATAATAATATACTAATTGGTACACCAGATACAAATCTATATGTATTATACATTAGATACGCTCAATTATATCAAGTGCATTTAGAAGGTAAAGATGGTGATCCATATTACTGGTCAGAAGTTATGTATGGCGAAAGATGTAATCATTCTGAGGGTTCACCAACCACTTTTCAAGAGCAAGCAGATTATGCTGTATATACAACAAATCAGAGATTAAATATAATAGAAAATATATTTGGAAAATAAATATGAGGGAGTGGGGGAATTGAAAAAAGTAAAAATATTAATAATAATTGTTAGTATAATTACTCTAATACTTATATGTGCAATAATTGTATTAAATAGAGATTTAATTGAAAATAAAACTAAAAATAATATAGAAAATAATCAAAATCTAATAAATAATACTAAAAATGATATTTCAAACAATATAATACAGAATAATATAACTAATAATCAAGAAATCTCTGAATTAAGGGATGTGGAAGATAGAGATGACTTTTATACAGTAAAATCTTGTGTAGAAAAATTTATAGGATATATTGTAAATAAAGATAATGAAGCGGTATACAATTTACTAGATGAAACATATATAAACCAAAAAAATATAACTGAAAACAATGTTTTAAATTCAGTAGAAAAAATTACAGAAGGGCAAGTATTTACAGTAAAACAAATGAAAGTTGCAACAGCTGGAAAAATTTCAATATTTACAGTAAATGGAACTAGAAGAGAAGATAAAACAAATTCAAGAGGAAACGAAATAGAATTTAATGTAACAGTAATTATAAACACATCAAGAAAAACCTTTTCAATAATACCAGGAATACTAAATGTAAAAAACTCATATCAATTAGTTGGAAATAATGAAGAAAATGAGTACAATAAATATGTAAAAACACAAATAGATAATCAAACAATGGCAAATATGTATTTTGTAACATATAAATCTGAAATATTATACAATTTGCAAAACGCTTATAATTTATTAGATGAAGAATATAGTCAAAAAAGATTTAAAAACTTCTCATCTTACCAATCATATATTGAAACTAATATAGAAAAAATTAGAAAAGCAAACTTAGTTAAATATTCAGTAGAAAATTATGATAATTATAATATATATATATGTACTGACCAATATAATAACTATTATATATTTAAAGAAAGAGCAATAATGAAGTATACAGTTATGTTAGACGATTATACAATTGACACTGATAAATTTATTGAAAAATATGAAACATTAACATTAAAAGAGAAAATGGAACTAAATATACAAAAATTTATAAAAATGATAAATAATAAAGATTACGAAAGTGCCTATAATG
>CANOPV010000075.1 GCA_947568605.1 uncultured Clostridium sp. | reverse complement strand
ATTTCTCATTTTTTATTTTTCAATTTACTGTGACATATCTATTGTAAACCTATATACTTCCTTAAAATTATTTGAATTCACTAATATTTTATTAAATTTTATATTAGTACTTTTGAATATAAGTTTAAAATTATTTTTTTCCTTGAATTTCAACATTTTTTTCACATTCTTTTGATGGTTCTTTAAAACTTAAATACCAACTCATTCCATTTTTATTTTTTTCTATTTCGTTTACTCTTTCTTGTAATCCACAAAATGTTTGCGGTGAAGAAACAATTACTGGATTTCCTGGCATCCAATTTGCAGGTGTTGAACCATTACTACAATCTGCCATTTGTAATGCTTGAATGGTTCTTATTATTTCTGGTATACATCTTCCTACATTCATTGGATATACTAATATTGTTCTAATAATTCCCTTATCATCTATTATAAATACATTTCTTACTGTTTCTGTACTACTTATATCATTTGAAATCATTCCATATTTTCTAGCAATCGTTCCATTTCTATCTGCTATAATTGGAAATGGTACAACTATTCCAGTTTTTAAGTATATATCATATAACCACGCTAAATGTGAGGCGTTGCTATCAACACTTAACCCTATTAAACAAGTATTTAATTTTTCAAAATATGTATTTGCTTTTGAAAAAGCAATTATTTCTGTTGTACATACTGGGGTAAAGTCTCCAGGATGTGAAAATAATACTACCCATTTTTCTTTATAATTATTTAATGATATATCTCCCATTGTACTTGTTGCTTCAAATTCTGGTGCAAATTGTCCAATTTTAACATTACCATTCATCATTATTTCATAATCCATAAAAATAACCTCCTATCATATTTTACATATAATATGTAGGAGGAGTAATTTTTGTGAATCTTCATTACCTTTTGTATATTCATTTTTGTTTCATTATTATTTTATAAATATATGCAATTTTTTTCTATTTACTTAACATTTTTATTGCTTCATCTTCATTTTCTACAAAAAATATATCTTTACCATTATTGCTTTCATATATGAAATCTTTTAATGGTTTACTTGTATATTTTGAATAATCCCCATATATAGCAAATTTAGTTTCATAATTTATAAATTTTTGCAAAATTTCTCCTGCTAATCCTTTACTTAATATAAAGAAATCTTCTGTTATTGCATCTTTATTTAATGCTATTTTATTACAGTTTGTTTCATATTTTATAGTCATAATAAAATCTATTGCTGATTGAACATTTTTTATTATAATTTCTTTACTTCTTACTATTGCTATATTATTTATAATTTTTGTTTTCACTTTTACTCCTTTCAAAATTATAATTTCTAGTTATATCTTGTTGAGAATTACTATTTGTTAGTATTATATCATAAAATATTTGATTAGTTAATTTGATATTTGACATATTTTCCTTTAATTTACTATTTTTAATCATTTTTCTACTTTTGTAATTTCTTCAACATTCATTTTCCCTGCTCTTTTTATAGAATTATAACCATATTTTTCTTTTAGTTTATCTATTGTTTTGTCTAATTTTTCTTGTTTCTCGTCTTCTTTTTTCGAAAAAAGAGATAATTGCATTTCATCTTTATTAATTAAATCATCAACTCTCAAACCCATTAATCGTATTAAAGTTTTTGAATTATACATTTCTTCAAACAATTCTTTTGCTTTTTTATAAATGCTTTTTGTACTAGATGTACTAAAATCTAATTTACTTTGATGTGAAGTGTCTTCAAAATTATCTGTTCTTAATTGCACATTTACAACATTCGCTAATAAATTATATTTTCTTAATCTAAAAGTTACTTGCTCTGTTAATGCTAATAAGATTTGTTCTAATTCTTCTTTATTTGAAATATTTTTTGGAAATGTTATTGAATTTCCAATACTTTTTGGTAATTCTTTTTTATATTTTACTTCTGAATTATCTATTCCATTTGCATATTCCCACATTAAATTTCCGTGTTTTCCAAATTTTTTTATTAAAAAATTTCTATCTGTTTTTGCTAAATCTCCTATTGTTTTTATTCCCATATTATATAATTTTGGAACTGTTTTTTTTCCTAACATAAATAATTCTGATGTGGGTAAATTCCAAATTTTAGTTTCAATTTCATTTTCATATAAAGTATGTATTTTATCTGGTTTTTTAAAATCTGATGCCATTTTTGCTAATAATTTATTATGTGCTACACCAATATTTACTGTAAAGCCTAATTCTTCTCTTACTCTTCTATTTATTTGTATTGCTTTATTTATTAAAGTATCTTTTTGTAAATATTCTGTCATATCTAAAAAACATTCATCTATTGAATATCTTTCAATTTTATCTGTATATTCTAATAATAGATTATATAATTTATCTGAATATTCTTTATATTTCTTATACTCTAATCCTCTATATATTTGTAAATTAGGACATTTTTTCTTTGCTTGATATATGGTTTCCGCAGTAACTACTCCACACTCTTTTGCTTTCATACTTTTGGCTAGTACTATTCCACTTCTTCTTGCTTCATCTCCACCTATAATACTAGGTATTGTTCGTATATCTAATTCACTTCCACTTTTAAGCATTTCGAGTGCTGTCCAACTTAAAAATGCATTATTAACATCAATATGTAAAATTTGTCTTTCCATAAATTTCACCTGAACATATTATAGAATATGTGTTCGTATTTGTCAAGTATTTAAGTATAATTATTACAATAATTTCTTCCAAAAATCTCCATTGATTATACTTATCGTAATATTATATAATAATATTATGAGGTGTTTTATTTATGAGATTATTTAAATGTTTTGGTAAACGACTTATAATGAAAGAATTTAAAAAAAGTTATAATTTTTTTATTAAAGAAGTAAACTTAAATAAAAATAGTAATGGTTATGGCTTAGTACGAGATAAAACAATAATAGCAGATAATGTAGCAAGCATTGCTTCTGTTGGATATGGACTAGCAGCATTAATTATTGGTGTAGAAAATAAATGGATAAAATATAAAAATGCTTATGATAGAATAAATAGAACACTTGATACATTTATACATAATGTTGATGGTAAAAATGGTTTTTATTATCATTTTATAAATATTGAAACAGCAAAAAGAGAGTGGAATTGTGAAATATCAATAATAGATACAGCAATATTTATATGTGGTGCATTAACTGCGGGAGAATACTTTGGAGGAGAAATAAGAAAAAAAGCAGAATTATTATATAAAAGAATAAATTGGGAATGGTACTTAAATAAAGATACTAATTACTTTTATATGGGTTATACTCCTGAAAAAAATTTTTGGGAAAAGTGGGATATGTATGCTGAACAATTAATGTTATATATTTTAGGAGTAAGTTCTCCTACATTTCCAGTAGATAAAAGTACATATTATAATTTTAAGAAAGAAAAATCAGATTATAAAGATATAAAAGACATAATATATTCTTATGGTGGAAATTTATTTACATATCAATTTTCTCACGCCTGGATTAATTTTATGAATCTAAAAGATGAAGATGGTATTGACTGGTTTGAAAATTCAATTAAGGCTACAAAAGCAAATCGACAATATTGTATAGATAATAAAAATTTATTTAAAACTTATAATGAAAATTCTTGGGGATTAACTGCGTGTCTCGGTCCAAATGGCTATGGTTTATATGGATCAGAACCTTGTAAATCAGACTTATCTATCGAAAATGATGGAACTATAACTCCCTGTGGTGCAATAGGCTCTATTGTTTTTACTCCTAATGAAAGCATTAAAGCAATGGAGTATTATTATAATAATTTTCCTAAATTATGGGGTAAATATGGCTTTAAAGATGGATATAATTTAGAAGGTTCTAAACCTTGGTTTGCAAATGAATATATTGGTATTGATAAAGGAATTGAATTATTGATGATAGATAATTATTTATATGGCACTATTTGGAAATATTTTATGCGAAATTCTTACGTAAAAGATGGATTGAAAAAATTAGGTTTTACTAAAAATAAAAATTCATTTGCAAATTTATAAAGTTATTGTGAAATTAAAAAGTTTTTCTGATTAAAATTGTTTTTTAATATATATTACACAACCTATTTTTTACAGCATTTTTTTTTAATAAGGTTCTCCACGGCTGGTAAAGACCTTTAATGTTATAAATAAAATTAAATTCGCAAATGCTAAGATTTTTCTACTTTTTTATATTTGTTTATCTTTACTGTGGGCCTCTCCCCGCCTCAAAGGGCTGTCGAACCGTAATTTTGAAAAAAATCTGTAAAAAGGTTGTGAGATAAATTCCTATAAAATTTTATTAAAAATAATTTTAATCAGAAAACTTTTGTAGTCTGAACAGTATTATTTTTTCTTTTTTAATTTTGCAATGAAAAAACCCTCATATAGTTCATTTGGGCAAATACATAAAGTTTCCTTTATACTTACTGGAAGTTTTGGTAAATACTTAAATTCTTCTTCATTTATTTGCATAATTTCTATATTTTTATTATTTAAGATTTTTAATAAATTATCTTCATTTTCTTCTTTTAAAATTGAACAAGTTGAATATACCATTTCACCATCTGGCTTTAAAATATTTATTGCTTTTTTTAATAATTCAAATTGAACTTTTTTAGACCTTTTAATTAATTCCTCATTAAAATATTTTATAGAATTTTCATCATTTATATTTAATGTTCCACTTCCACTGCAAGGAGCATCTAATAATATTTTATCAAAAGAAAAATAATTATCTAAATTTCTAGCATCTACAAGTAAAAGATTAACTCTATTTGCTCCCTGTTTTTCAATATTATATTTTAATCTTTCAAATCGTATTTTGTTTTTTTCACACGCTGTTATTAAAGCATTATTATTAGATATGGCTGACATTTGTGTTGTTTTTCCTCCTGGTGCTGCTGCCATATCTAATATATTTTCATTTTCTTTTGTATCTAATATAATTGCTGGTATCATTGATGATAAACTTTGAAAATAGATTTCTCCATTGTTATATATATCTAATTTTCTTATTTCATTTTCTGTTGTATTTTCTAGAATTAATGCAGTTTTACTCCATATTACTTCTTTAAATTGAAGATTATTTTTTATAAGTATTTCTTTTATTGTATTTACATCAGTTTTTAATGTATTTACTCTAAGTGTTACAGGTCTTTTAGTCGAATATCCTTGTATTATGCTACTAGTTAAGTCTTTTCAATATTGATTTAATAATTTTTCA
>CANOPV010000074.1 GCA_947568605.1 uncultured Clostridium sp. | reverse complement strand
GGTATATATACAAAAAAATCAAATGTATATAAAAATATTATTAAAGATTACTTATTTAGTAGTAATTTAAAAGGAAACAGAGTAGTAGAATTAGGAATTGATACATCAACAAAAAAAGTAAAATATGATGAAAATGGAAATGTAGTTCAAGATACTGATAATAAAGATAATTCAGATGGAAATGTAACAGAAAATGAAAATAGTGAAAATAATGAGAATACAGAAAATACAGAAGAAACAAAATATACAACAGTTGATGAACCTGTAAACCCACAAGAAAAATTAATAGAAGAAAATTACAAAACCGTTAAAAAAATAATAGAAAAAAGATTAGAAATTTTAAATGTATCAGATTATAAAGTAAAACTAAATCAATCAAATGGGAAAATGATAATTGAGATACCAGAAGACTCGATGGCAGATGAAGTTGTATCATATTTAGATTCAATAGGAAGTTTTGAAGTAATAGATTCAGAAGATAATACTCTTCTATTAGACAACAATGATATAAAAAAAGTTCAAGTAGCATATAATACAGATACAAACGGAACAACAGTATATCTAACAATTGGTTTTAATAAGGATGGAAAAAAGAAATTAGAAGAGATTAGTAATAAATATACAATGATAACTGATGAAAATGATAATACTACTAAAAAAGAAGTAACAATAAAAATGGAAGGAGAAAAAGTATTATCAACATATTTTAGTGAGCCAATTACAAATGGAGAAATTCAATTAACAGTAGGAAGTGCTTCAAGTGATGCTAAATCAGTTCAAGAATATTTAAAAAATGCAGCAGGTATTGCAATGTTATTAAATAGTGGAAAAATGCCTATTAAATATACAACACAATCAGAAAACTATATAAAGCCAGTTATAAACGATACTGTATTAACTATAAGTATTTATGTTTTATTAGCATTAGTTATAATTTCATTTATATATTTAATATATAAATATAAAAAAGTTGGAGCATTAACTATAATTGGTTCAATTACTGCAATAGATTTATTATTATTGGCTATAAGATATACCAATGTATACTTATCAATCGAAAGTGCAGTTGGAATTATCGTGTTAATATTATTTAATATATATATTATGGAAAATATTTTAAAAGAAATATGCATTAATAAAAATGATGTTAATAAGTCAATTAAAAAAGGTTTATTAAACTCTATTGATATTATTGTTATAATGTTAATAATTTCAATAGTATTTACATTTATAACTTGGTCATCAATAACAAATGTAGGTATTTTAATATTCTGGGGAATAATTTGCATATTAATTTCACATTTATTAATTACTAGAACATTATTATTAATAGATAGTAAAGAATAGGAGGAATATATGAAACAATTATTAACTAAACAAAAAATAATATATATAGTTATACTTGCAATTATATTAGCAGGAATTATAGTAATATCTACAATAGGATTTAATTTAGGATTTATGTATTCAAATAATAAAAGAATAGATATATATATAGGAAAAGATTTTGAAATAAAAGATATTAAAAACATAGCAAAAGAAGTTATTAATGAAAAGATGTTATTACAAACAGCAGAAATATTAGACGATTATGTTTCGATAACAGTAAAAGATATAAATGATGAACAAGTCGAAAATCTAAAAACAAAGATTATAGAAAAATATGAAATATCAGAAGATTTACAAAGTATAAAAACTACTGATATCCCAAGTGTAAATGTAATTGATATTATAAAACCTTATGTATTTCCAATAATTTTAGTTACATTAATGATTATAGGATATTTAGCAGTTAGATTTAGAAAACAAAACATATTAAAAATTTGTGTAAAATTTTTAGGTAGATTAATTATAATTGAAGCATTATATTTTAGTATAATTGCAATATGTAGAATACCATTTGATGATATAACAATGCCAATTGCTTTATTGATATATATAATGTCTGTAATGGGTATAGTATGCAAAATTAGAAATATTATAATATAAGATTTTATTTTTTAGGAATAGACAAAAATGTTTAAACTAAAAATACAAAAAATATAATGAGAAGTTATTTTATTTAAGAAAATACACAATATAACATATTAGAAAAATGTATTTAGAAAAGAGTATTATTTTGGTTAAAATAATAATATAAAAACGCACAGTAAGGAGAAGATTATGTACGAAATATTTGCAGATTTACACGTTCACATAGGAAGAACAAAAAATAATAAACCAATAAAAATAACAGCAGCACGTTCTTTAAATTTTGAAAATATAGCAAAAGAATGTGTTGATAGAAAAGGAATAAATGTAGTAGGAATAATAGACTGTGCCTCACCTTATGTAATAGAAGATATAGAAAACTTTTTAAAACAAGGAGAAGCTTATGAAATAGAAGACGGAGGAATTATATATAAAGATAAAGTATGTATAATTTTAGGAAGTGAAATAGAAACATCAGAAATAAATGATGATGGAAAAACAGGAAGTGCACACAACCTATGTTATTTTCCCAAATTAGAAGATATAAAAGCATTTTCCAATGAAATGAAAAATTATATAAAAAATATAACATTAAGTTCACAAAGAGCGAATATATCTGCTTATAAATTAATAGATATAGTAGAAAAGTATAATGGAATACTTATTCCAGCACACGCATTTACTCCACATAAAAGTTTCTATGGAAATTGTACAAGCAGATTAGAAAGAATATTTAAAGAAAAATACTCTAAAATACCTGCAATAGAATTAGGTTTAAGTTCAGACACATTTTTAGCAGATCAAATTTCAGAATTAGAAGAAAAATCATTTTTAACTAATTCAGATGCACATTCTTTACCAAAAATTGCAAGAGAATATAATAAAATGCTAGTAGAAGACATAAGTTATAAAGAATTATTTAAAGCAATAAGAAATGAAGACGGTAGAAAAATACTGTGTAACTACGGTTTAGACCCAAAGTTAGGGAAATATCATAGAACATTTTGTGAAGTTTGTGGAAAAAATATAGAAGGTATAGCCCCTGTAACAAAATGTAAAGACTGTGATAGTAGAAATATAACAATGGGAGTTTTTGATAGAATAGAAATAATTAAAGATAAAAAAGAAACAAAAAGTCCTAAAAATAGACCACCATATATATATCAAATTCCATTAACATTTATACCGGACTTAGGGGGAAAAACAATAGATAAACTATTAAATAACTTTGAAACAGAGATGAATATATTACATAAGTTATCACAAGATGATATAGAAGCCATAATAGGAGAAAAAGTAGCAAAAAATATAGTTATGGCAAGAGATGGAAAATTAAATATTCAAGCAGGTGGTGGCGGAGTATATGGCAAAGTATGTGGAAATTAATCATATACTTGTAAAAAAGTAGTAAATAGATATTTATTATCTATTTACTACTTTTTTACAAAATAAATATTAAAATTTTCTAAAATCTATTCACGAAAAAAGAAAAATATGGTATATTAATATAGAAATATAATATTATAAGGAGAAATATATGAAAAAAGAGGGAAATAATAAAGTAAAATTAATAAGAAATATAGTATTAGTGATAATAGCATTAATATTAATTGCTTTAACATTAATATTTGCAAAAAACTTTGTAAAAGATGAAAACGAAGGAAAAATTGGCTTTATAATAAACAATAAAGATGTAACACAAAGACTAAAAAAAGATATATTTATAGACGAAAAAGGTATAATATATCTATCTAAACAAGATATAGCAAACTTCTTTGATGAATATATATACATAGATGAAGAAAATAATCAAATAATAACAACTTATGGAACAAAAGTAGCAGTATTAAGCTTAAAACAAAATAAAATGACAGTAAATGGGGCATCAACGAATATTTTAAATACAGTAATAGAAAAAGATGGAACATATTATTTACCATTTTCAGAAATGAATGATATATACAATGTAGAAACAAAATATATAAATAACACAAATATAGTAGTAGCAGATTCTCTTGATAAAGAACAAATAAAAGAAACAGCAAGTAAAAATTTATCTATAAAATATAAAGCAAGTGGAATATCAAAAACAGTAGATAAAGTAAAAAAAGGAGAAAAAGTAATATACATATCTTCAACAGAAAAAGGCTGGGCAAAAGTAAGAACAGAAAACGGAAAAATAGGATATGTTAAAGAAGATAAATTAACAAATAAAGTATATGTAAGAGAAAATATGGAAACACAAAAAGAAAATAAAAAAATAAGTCTAGTATGGGACTATTATTCAGAATACGCAAAAGCACCAAATAGAACAGGAACAAAAATTCAAGGAGTAAATGTAGTATCACCATCATTTTTCTCATTAGAAAAAGGCGGAAATGGAACAATATTTGATAATGTTGGAACAGCAGGAAAAACATATATAGATTGGGCAAAATCTAATAATTATGAAGTATGGCCTATGGTTTCAAATAATTCATTAAAAGATACGACATCTACTATACTAAATAATTATGAACACAGACAATTATTAATAGAAAACATAGTAAATATGGCAATAAAATACAATTTAGATGGAATAAATATAGACTTTGAGTATATGTATCAGGCAGACAAAGACAAATTTTCAAGATTTATTATAGAATTACAACCACGATTAAAAGAAATAGGAGTTAAATTATCAGTAGATGTAACAGCACCAGATGGAAGTGCAGATTGGTCTTTATGTTATGATAGAAATGTAATAGGAAATGTTGCAGACTATATAATATTTATGGCTTACGACCAATATGGAACATCAAGTGTAAAAGCAGGAACTACTGCAGGATATAATTGGGTTGAAACAAATATAAATAAATTTGTTGGAGTTCAAGAAAATATACCTGCTGAAAAAGTAATATTAGGAATTCCATTTTATACAAGATTATGGAAAGAAGACTCTTCTGGAAATATTTCAAGTGTAACTGTAAATATGAAGGCAGTAGATGTGGTATTACCCGCAAATGCTGAAAGAGTATGGGATGATACATTAAAACAAAATTATACAGAATATCAACAAGAAGGATATACATATAAAATGTGGATAGAAGATGAAAGGTCAATAAAAGAAAAATTATCTTTAATGCAAAAATACAATTTAGGTGGAGTAGCATTTTGGGAAAAAGATAGAGAAATAGACAGTATTTGGAATAATGTGGCAGAGATAATTTTATAAAATTTCTACTACAATTCTTCGTTAAAATTATTTTTTTAATTAAATAAAACATTCAATTCTTCGCTAAAATATTTAAAAATATGCTTTTGGCTCCAATCGCT
>CANOPV010000073.1 GCA_947568605.1 uncultured Clostridium sp. | reverse complement strand
TAAAAATATGCTTTTGCTCCATCGCTCCGCGAACGTGTCGCATAAAAGCAATTTTAAAATATTTTTAACTCGAATTTCATTTTAAATAAAAAAGATGTAGAAATATAAAAAATTATATGTTATAATTTAGAAAAATTAAAATGGAGGAAAAAATATGAGAATTGTAGAACCTTGGATAAAAGTAGAAAAAATCGATGGAACAAAAATAATGAAAAGAATAGAAAGAGCGTGTAGAACCTGTTATCGTTCAGAAGGAAGTATTACAGAAGATAGTTATAAAAAACTACTAACAAACTGTATAAATAGAGGGCACGAATCAGTATTAGAACACGAAAAAGTTACAGTTAGGATATATGATGACCTTGGCTCATATAAAGACTTAACAAGGCACAGATTAGCAAACTTTTCAGTTGAATCAACAAGATATTGTAGTTATGATAAAGACAAATATGGAAATGAAATAGCATTTATGAATCCATCATATATAGAAGATAAGGAAGTATATGAAGTATGGAAAAATACAATGCAAGAAATCGAAAAAGGATATATGAAAATGAAAGAAATAGGAGCCTCAACAGATATGTGTAGAGAAGTTTTACCACATTCAGTAGCAGCAGAATACACAATGACAGCAAATATAAGAGAATGGAAACATATACTTAGTTTGAGAACAACAAATCACGTACATCCATCAATTAGGCAAGTATTAATACCATTATTAAAATATTTTAAACAAGAAATGCCAGAAATATTTGGAGATGTAGAATATGATGAAGAATTTAACCCAAAATATTATGCAAAATTATCAATTGAAGAAGAAGTGTAGTTTTCGTAGTAACTAGTTTTTTAAAAAGTTGGAAAAAAATCCAATTTTACATTGACTTATATAAAAAAAATATGCTTTTGGCTCCAATCGCTACTTAGAAGTTGTCGCACGCAAAAGCAATTTTTAAATACCTTTTAGCTCGAATTTCATTAAATAGATGTTAGAAAAATAATCCTTTAACTTGAATTGTATATAGAAGAGTTTTATATATTTAATAAAAAAGGAATAAATATGAATAATAAAGAAAAATTTATGAAGCAAGCCCTAAAAGAAGCAAAAAAAGCTTATCAAAAATTAGAAGTACCAGTAGGAGCAGTAATTGTAAAAGACGAAAAAATAATAGCACGAGCACATAATGTAAAAGAAACAAAAAAAGACACAACCAAACACGCAGAAATAATAGCAATACAAAAAGCAAGTAAAAAATTAGATAATTGGAGATTAACAGACTGTGATATGTATATTACCCTAGAACCCTGTACAATGTGTACAGGAGCAATAATAAATTCAAGAATTAGAAAAATATATATAGGAACAATGGACGAAAAAACAGGTGCTTGTGGTTCCAAATTAAACCTGTTAGAAGACTATACATTTAACCATAAAGTAGAATTAGAAACAGGAATTTTACAAGAAGAATGTAAAGAAATATTACAAGATTTTTTTAAAAATCTAAGGCGAAAAAAATAATTAAATTAAGAACCTTTTGGTACTGTGTGCCACCTCCCTTTAACAAGGGGACTATCGTGCTTTGCACGACTGGGGGTTTTTGTGAAAAAGGGATGTGATTAAAAATGGAAAATAAAAATATGAAAAAAATCATAAAAACAGCAGTAACATTATTTATAGTAGCATTAATATTGATTATAATTGTATTATTAATATTAAAATATCAAATTGAAGGCGAAAAAAATATGCCATTTAAGTTAGGAAAGATAATGGTAATAAGTACAGCAGAAGGAATTCATAAAGAAGAAGCAGAAGAAACGTGGAATTTAGATGTAATGCAAAATAATGATATATATATAGAAATAGACAAAAACAAAAATTATAAAGACACAGAAATAATAGACAAAATTACATTAGAAAATTTTAAAATAATTTCAAATTCAGAAGTAGGAGAAATAACTATATATAAACCAACAACAAATGAAAATAAAACCTATGAATATGTAGACGAATTTATTATAAAAGATAAATTAGAATATACAGGAAGCACACAAACAAATATAAAAAACTTAGAAATAGCAAATCAAGGTGGAATGATTTTATTAAGATATACAATAAAAGATGTTAGTGAATATACATCAAATGAAGATAAAGAAATTCAGCACGATGGAACATTACTTGCAAAAACAGGAATATCATTAGAGCAAATACAATTTGAGGTAGAATTTGATTTAAGCATAACATTAAAATCTGGAATAAGTTATAAAGGAACAGTAAATTTAAAATTACCAGTAGGAAATATAATAGATGAGGGAACTTCAAGTGTTGAAATGACAGATTTTAAAGATGTTGTATTTAAAAGATTATAATTGATATTAGATAACTATTTTAATATTTATTTTTTAATATTTAAAGCGAAGCGTAAGGCGAGAAATATCTTTTAAATAAATCGAATATTCAATTCTTTGTTAAAATTATTTTTTTAATTCATTGGTTCCAAAGACTTCGTCATATTGTCGCATAATTTCATTAAAAAAATAATCTTTTAACTCGAATTATCTTAAAAAAGCAATTTTTAAATACTTTTTAACTCAAATTTCATTTTAAATAAAATGTTAAAAAATAATTTTAATTCGAAGATAGAGTAGCAAGAATTGAAATGAATGATGTTTGATGAAAAATCTTAATTAAACTCTTGCAAAAATATAAATAACAGTATATAATAGAAAAAGAAAAAAATAAGTCTAACTTTTGTATGGAAAGTAATCCGATAAAAAACTATGAATCTTGTCAGATCCGGAAGGAAGCAGCAATAAGTAGCGTATTTATGTGGAAATTACTTTCCATAGAGGAGTTAGACTTTTGAAAAATATACAATTTTAGAGGTGTAAAATATGGCATATAAAGCATTATATAGAAAATTCAGACCAATAAATTTTTCAGAAATGGTAGGACAAGAACATATAACAAAAACTCTAAAAAATCAAATAATAGCAAACCGAGTAGGACACGCATATTTATTTAATGGAGGAAGAGGAACAGGAAAAACAACAGCAGCAAAAATTCTAGCAAAAGCAATAAACTGTTTAAACTTAAAAGATGGGGAACCTTGTAACGAATGTGAAATATGCAAAGGAATAATGTCAGGTTCACTTACAGATGTAGTAGAAATGGATGCTGCATCAAATAATAGTGTGGAAGACATCCGTTCAATAAGGGAAGAAGTAAACTTTTTACCAACACTTGCAAAATATAGAGTATATATAATAGATGAGGTACATATGTTGTCAACAGGTGCTTTTAATGCATTATTAAAAACATTAGAAGAGCCACCAGAACACGTAAAATTTATTTTAGCAACAACCGAACCACAAAAATTACCTGCAACAATTTTATCAAGATGTCAAAGATTTGACTTTAAAAAAGTATCTAATGAAAATATTATTAAAAGACTAAAAATAGTTTGTAAAGAAAGTAACATAGAAATTACAGAAGAAGCATTAAATATAATAGCAATTCTTTCAGAAGGAGCAGTAAGAGACGCATTAAGTATATTAGAAAGATGTATACAAGATGGAGACACAAATATAGATGAAGATAAAATAAAAGATTTAGTAGGAATTCCAAAATTAACATATATAACAACACTTACAAAATCAATTATAGAAAATGATGTAGAAACAGCACTTAATTGTACAGATGAAGTATTAAACGAGGGTAAAGATATAACAAATTTTCTATGGGAAACAATAAAATATGTAAAAGACATTTTAATATATAAAACAAGTAAAAATATTCAAATATACAATAAAATAGAAATAGAAAATATAAGTAAATTATCTGAAAATGCTTCAAAAGAAAGACTATTAGATATCATATATCAATTATCAGAAATTGAAAACAAAATAAAAATATCATCACAAAAAATAATAATGTTTCAAACAGGAATTATAAAACTTTGTATGCTTCATCAAAATGAAGGAAAAGAAGAATTAGAAAAACGTATAGAAAAGATAGAACAAACTTTAAAAAATGGTGAAATTCCTGTACAAAATGTAGTAAATGATACTAATAAAACTACTCAAAGTAATGTAAAAAAATCTGAAACAAAACCAAAAGTAGAAGTAAGTAAGAATGTAAAGAAAGCAGATGGACCAATAGAAAATAATTGGAAAGATATTGTTAATAATTTCAAAACATCTGGAAAAATAATGTTATATACAAATTTAATAAATACAAATGCAAAAGAAATAAATGATATGACAGTGGGAATAGAATTTCCAAATGGAATAACACCTTTTGGAAAGGCTGTATTAGAAAAAAGTGAAAATGTAAATGAAATAGAAAAACAGGTATCTATAATATGTGGTAAAGAAATGCGAGTTAAATTTATAGATACAAAAAAAGAAAATGCTGGATCTATTGAAAATGACCCTAACAGCATAGAGGCGTTTGCTAAAAATTCGGATATACCATTTAACATTGTAGACGAATAAATTTGAAAAATAATCAGCATCTTGCGTCGTTAAAATTATTTTTTGAATGAAATAAAATATTCAATTCTTCGCTAAAATATTTAAAAATATGCTTTTTGCTCCAATCGCTACGCTTTGCTTCGGCTAAAAATTATTTTTTTCAAAATTAGTTTTCCAGGCTCACGGGTATTCCCCGCCTCCGAACTTGCAAACTAATTTTTCAAAAATAATAATTTTCGCCTCACGCTTTGCTTTAAACCTTGCCCCCCTTATTTAAGGGAGGTGGCACGGAGTGCCGGAGGGTTCTTAATTAAATTAAAAAATTGCAAAAAACAGTGTAGGGGCGATTTTAATCACCCACACTACGAAGGCTAGACCCTAACAAAAATATATTTTACACAAATTATAAATTGTAGAAAAAATGTAGGGGCGCACAGTGTGCGTCCGCTCTTCAACGGCATACTAAAAAATAATTATAAAATCAATAAAAAAAGAAAGGAAGATGTAAAATGTCAAAAAGAGGAGGATTCCCAGGTGGTATGGGAGGATTTGGTGGAATGAACATCAATCAATTAATGAAAGAAGCAAAAAAAATGCAAGCCGATATGGAAAAATCACAAGAAGAATTATCTTCAAAAGAATTTGAAGCAACAGCAGGTGGAGGAGCAATTACAGTAAAAGTTTCTGGAAATAAAGAAGTAAAAGAAATAACAATAAAAAAAGATGTAGTAGACCCAGAAGATGTAGAAATGCTAGAAGATTTAATTTTGACTTGTGTAAATGAAGCATTAAGAAAAGTAGATTCAGCACAATCAGCACAATT
>CANOPV010000072.1 GCA_947568605.1 uncultured Clostridium sp. | reverse complement strand
TTAGCGAAATTGTTGAAAAGGCATAAAAAATGTAGTATTATTAAAGTATACAAAAGTTTATGGAGATTTTAGATATGAAAAAAATTGCAATTACAGTTATGGTTTTAATGATTAGTATATTTGTATTATCAAATATAACATTAGCATATAATTTAGAATTAATTTTAAGTGCAGATAAAAGTAATGTAAAAGTAGGAGATACAGTTACAGTTACTTTAACATTGTCTAAGGGAATGCAAGCAGCAGATTTTATATTAAATTATGATAGTAGTTTATTAAAATTTGAAAGCACATCACTAGAAAAAAATTTTTATAATGCACAAGAGCCTGGTAAAATAGTATGTTCTTGGTTTGATACAAATGATACAGTAAGTTTTGATTATAAATTTACTGCATTATCATCTGGAAATGCTCAATTTACAACAAAAACAGAAAATTTTTATGATGGAAGTTTACAAGCCGCTTCATCATACAATGAAGGAAACTTAAATATAACATTATTATCAGCATCAAGTAATATAACAAATCCACCTATAATACCAGATAACAATAATAATAATGATGTTCCTAATAATAATCAAAATTCATCAGGAGTACAGCAAATAGGAGGAACAAACAATAACAATTCGAATAATAATAGTAACAATACTAATAATAAATCAAATATAAATACATCAAATACACAAACAAATAATAATAAAGAAAATTCTTCTGATGAAAAATTACCTCAAACAGGAGATACTACGATAATATTTATTAGTACAGCAGTTGGAATTATAATGTTAGCAATTATAACTAAAATAAAATTAAATAAATTAAGAGATATATAATATTTTAGATTTAATTTACTTATATTGTGAAAATGGATACCTTTTTGGTTATCCATTTTTTCATATAATAGAAATTTTCTACCACAATTCTTCGTTAAAATTATTTTTTTAATTCATTGGCTCCAAATGACTTAAAAGTCATATTGTCGCATAATTTCATTAAAAAAATAATCCTTTAACTCGAATTGTTCTAAAAAAGAAAAATTTAAAATTGTAGAGAAATGTAAAAGCATCGCTTGTAGAATACCCGTAAGACACGGCACCGCTGTGCTCTTTGTTTTATCTTTACAAAATTTATTAATTATGATAAATTATTATATAGAAAGGGTGATTATATGAAGAAAAATAACAAAAATAGAGATTTAACAATATATGTGGTATTAAGAATTTTAGTAATTGCTACTATTGTAATACAATCAATTAGAGGAAATTATGAAAATGTATTTTTAGGAGCATTAACATTAGTTTTATTTACAATTCCAACAATTATTGATAGAAAATTAAATATAAAGTTACCAAACGCATTAGAAATTATAATTTTATTATTTATATTTTCAGCAGAAATATTAGGAGAAATACAAAATTTTTATGGTATATTTCCATTTTGGGATACAATGTTACATACAATAAATGGTTTTTTATGTGCTGCAATAGGATTTTCTTTAATAGATATATTAAACCAAAGAAAAGAATTTCACTTACAAATGTCTCCTATATTTGTAGCATTAGTAGCATTTTGTTTTTCAATGACAATAGGAGTTTTATGGGAATTTTTTGAATTTGGAGCAGATACATTTTTTAAAACTGATATGCAAAAAGATAGAATATCAACATCAATATCATCTGTATTAATAAATGAAAACAATGAAAATGTTCCAATTAAATTAAATAATATAGAATCAGAAATAATAAAATATACAGAAAATGGTAAAATAATAGAATTAAAAATAAATGGAGGACACTTAGATATAGGTTTAAAAGATACAATGAAAGATTTACTTGTAAATTTTATAGGTGCAGTTGTATTTTCAATTATTGGACTTTTATATATAAAAAATAGAGATGAATATAGATTTGCAGAAAACTTTATTCCAACAATAAAAGATGATTGATACAATATAGATACAAATTTTAAATATAATATATATTGAGAGGATTGATTAGTTTGAAAGAAATTTTAATTGTAGAAGATGATGAAGCAATTTCAAATTTAATATATATGAATTTAAAAGAAGAGGGATATAATTGTACAACAGCAATAGACGGAAAGATAGCGGCTGATTTAGTAGAAAATAATAGATATGATTTAGTTTTATTAGATGTTATGCTTCCAGAAATAAATGGATATGAATTATTAGAATATATAAAAAATTTTAATATTCCAGTAATATTTTTAACAGCAAAATCTAAAACAGAGGAAAAAATAAAAGGATTAAAATTAGGGGCAGAAGACTATATTACAAAACCGTTTATTATGGAAGAATTAATAGCAAGAATAGAAGTTGTTTTAAGAAGAAATGAATTATCAGAAGAAAGATTAGAAATATTAGATATAACGATTGATACTCGTTCAAGGAAGGTCTTTATAGATAATAAAGAAATTGATTTAACAGTAAAAGAATTTGATTTATTATGTGTATTAGTAAAAAATAAAAATAAGGCTTTAACACGTGAAGCATTATATGAAAAAGTATGGAGAGAAGAATATTTAGCAAGTACTAGAACATTAGATTTACATATACAAAGATTAAGAAAAAAATTAAATTGGGAAAATAATATAAAAACAGTATTTAGAATAGGTTATAGATTGGAGGTCTAGTGTGAAATTATTTATTAAAATATTTTTATGTACAATAGTAATAATTAGCATTTCCCTATCTTTATCTAGTTACATATTTATAAAATTAACATTTGATAATTCTATGAATAGAGAAGAAAGGGAAATTTTAAATAATTTCAAAACTATTAAATCTGCTGTACAATCTAATATGATTATGAAAAGTGTATATGATATTGATTTTGAAGAAATATTTAAAAATCAGTATTTTAAATTAGGAAATGAAAAGGACAATGAAATAAAATCTAAAATTGCTATATTTAATCAAGATGGAGAAGAAATATTTTCAGAATTTGATAGAAATATATATAAATTAGTAGAACAATTAAGAGAAGAAAATACAATAACTCTAAAAATTGAAAAAGTAGAGAATATCACTTATATAATAGCAATAGGTAATATAAAAAGTAATTCAGAAGAGGTTAATTTAATATTAGCAACAAATATATCAGAAATTATCATTCAAAAAAGTCAAATGCAGCATATATATTATTTTTCTTATGGTGTAACATTAATAATTGGTACAATATTAGTTTTTATATTAACGTATGCAATTACACATTCTATTCGCAAAATATCAAAATTATCTCAAAATATAGCAGAAGGGAATTATAAAAGCAGAATAAACATAAAACGAAAAGACGAAATAGGAGATTTAGCAAATGTTATTAATCAGATGACAGATGTAGTAGAAGATAAAATAGAAGAATTATCTAAAAATATTGAACAAAGAGAAGAATTTATAGCAGATTTTGCACACGAAATAAAAACACCAATGACTTCTGTTATTGGATATGCAGATATGATATATAAAAAAGATTTATCAAAAGAAGATATTAAAAAATCTGCTAAATATATTTTTAATGAAGGAATAAGAATAGAAAATTTATCTTTTAAATTAATGGATTTAATTGTATTAAATACAGAAAATTTTGTAATACAAAGTGTTAACATTAATGAATTTATAAATGAAGTAGCATATACATTAGAACCTTTATTATCGGAAAATAATGTAGAGTTAATAAAAGATATAAATAATGAATGTAATATTTTTATAGAAAAAGATTTATTAAAAACATTTTTTTTAAATTTAATAGATAATTCAATAAAAGCACATAGTAAAAAAATTATTATAAAATCTGAGATAGTTAATGGAAAGTGTGAGATTAGCGTAATAGATAATGGAATAGGTATTCCTGAAAAAGAATTAGAAAAGGTTACAGAAGCATTTTATATGGTAGATAAAGCACGAGATAGAAGAAAGCATAATGTTGGTTTAGGATTAGCATTATGTAAAAAAATAGCAAATATACACAATACAGATTTAATTATTCAAAGTACAGAAAATGAAGGAACTATTATAACTATTAACTTGAATTTTGAATTATTATAATTATTAATTTAATATAAGCCAGATAATTTAATGTATTTATTTTTTAACATTTTAAACGCCTTACTGGTCGGACGTTCATAAAATAATTTATTTAAAGAGATTTATATACTCATTATTAATATAAATTATAGTTAATAATGTCCTCCCAAACTGCGCGCCGTTAAAATGTTAAAAAATAAATAATTAAATATCTGTCTTTTTATAAGATAAATGTAATCATATTAAATAGGAGGTCAGAATGAAAAAGAAATATATTTTTAATACAATAGCAATATTTCTAGTAGTTATATTAATAATTTCTGTAAATTATGTAACAGCATATTTATTAGATAATATAGAATATCAAAGAATTAAAAAAGTAAATAAAATATCAATTAAAGATAATTTAGATGAAAATGATTTTACTCCTCGTAATATAGAAGAAATAAATGTAGAAGAGATACTAAGTGTTAACAATGCTTATTATACCGTAAACGATTCAAATAAAAGTTTATTAAGTATGACAGAAGCAATAAATATTGCATTAAACGATTTAAAATCATTTAAAGAAAAACAAATTATTTTAAATGAAATAGATTTAGATAAGATTAATCAAACTTATGCTGCTTTAATGGTTGCATCTCCTTATGATATAATGGCAAAAGATGAAATACAAGAATCTTCTGTAAGCATTATTCAAAAAGATGTCAATAAACAAAATGAAAAATTACAAAATTTAAGTGAAGAATACTATTTTTGGGATATAAAATTTATTGGAGAAAATATGGAGATTTCTGTTATGATTAATAATTATACTGGAAATATTTGGAATATAGACATATTATCACACTTTGATAAAACTTTATCAATTAAATCAAATGAAGAAATCTCACAATTATATTCGCAATATTTAGGAATTCCAGTTAGTGATGAATATTCATACGGTGATGAAAATTATATTATGAATATTTATGATAATTTTAACATAGTAGTACATACCTACATATATAAAGGAGAACAAAGAATACTTATAAGTTTATTAAATAAAAACTAATTTAACAATTATGATACAAGTAGTAATCATTTAAGATACAAGAAATTATTATAATATATTTAGATTAAAAAAGGAGAAAAAACGTATGAAGAAAAGAAGTAAAAAAAGTACTATTTGTATTATAATAATTTTAATAATAATTGCACTACTTATTAATTATTTAATAAGTTATTTAAAAAGTGATGTTAAAGCATCTAATTTGAAAAAATTAACAAATGATGAATTTGTTATTGTAATTGATGCAGGACACGGGGGAGAGGACGAAGGC